>VXXH01000290.1 GCA_009835515.1 Candidatus Poribacteria bacterium | reverse complement strand
ATTTTCTATAGCATAAGCGATAGAACGAGCAACTGTCTCGGTTTTGCCTGAGCCAGGGCCGGCAATGATTAAAAGGGGGCCCTTTTCATGTTTAACAGCTTCTCGTTGGGATGGATTTAGTCCATCTAAAAGTTTTGACATCTTAGTTTCGTTTGGATTTATTTCGGAAATGGAAAATTCGCTGCTCAATCCGCAGCTTTCTCGTCATCCGATTTCGCAGTTTCTGGTTTCTCATCCGGTGGATCCACAAATTTGTATTTGCCAGATTTCCGGTATTCTTTTTCTACTGCTTGATAGTGAGCGATTAGTTTGTTGACATCATGATCAAATCGCGCTGAGATTTCCCGTCGGATTCTACGAATTTCGTCAATTTCATAGTCTGCCATTTGCGTCGTTACCCTCTAAACAATTATAACCTTGGAGATACTGTTGTGGTGATGAGGTGGTCATTTGTTGATTTATCTATGTGCTTCCATATACGCTCGAAGCACCGTGTTTATCCGAGCGTGGTAATTTTGACCTTGTCCCTTGAACCACTCCAAGACCTCTTGTTCAATCTGAAGGTAATTTTCTGGGACAATCCGCTGAGCGTTTTCCCAAAAGTCGTCATCAAGCTCAGGGATGTCCGATGTATCAATCGTATCATCAGGTAGGTTCTCAATTTCAGAAAGCCGTGTTTTTGAAAGCCTCATTGTATTTTCTCCTTTCTTTGGGTGTTGCTTTTCTGGCAGAGATGATTCGAGTCTGACCGTTTCGGTCTGTGTGACAAACTACCAACACCGTTCCACCTCCAAGTGCTCCGATGGTAATTTCTCGAATTTCTGCTTGTCTGTGTTCATCGTAATAATCTCTGGAATCAACTCTTGTGAAGTGTACACTTTTAAAAATAAGTACTGCTTCTTCAAAACGAATTCCATGCTTTTGGAAGTTCACTTCATTTTTCTGCTTGTCCCAACTAAATTCCACAATGCTATCTCTGCTTGAATGCTATCTCTGCTTGTTTCAAAGGTGTTAATGTCATTATAATACGATATTATAACACAATTCAAAGGAATGCGTAAGTCTTAATTGGTGAATAAACGGGAGTGCTTGATTTCAATGTGCTGTGTCCCACGCGCAATGAATTGCGCTACTACGAACCAGTGTATGCTATTCACGAAGTCCGTTCATCGGTGAACCTGTTTGATTTGAGTTCATACCTCGGTAACGTTCCAAGCGGCACCGATTTCACAATAGCACGCAGACCTAAATCATCTCGGATCGCAGCGGCGACAGCAGTGGCAGCGTCGGCAGGATTCGGGTTTGTGGATTCAATCTGGATTTCGAGTTCATCGAATGTTTCTGTTCCGTAAACACGCCCATCAAACTCTTGGACATCCGGGAACTTGAGGATGATATTTTCAAGCGTTGCAGGGTATACGTTCAGTCCGCGAATGATGAGGGCATTGTCTATTCGTCCGAGAACGCCACCGTCAAGAACACGGCTCTCTCTACCACATTCACACTGTCCCGATTTGAGTTTAACGTAGTCTCCCGTCCGATAGCGGATCACCGGCATACCGACGCGCCCTAAATTGGTAATCACTAATTCACCTTCATCTGCGGGATTGTCGGTTTCCGGATCGAGCACTTCGCAGATAAACTCATCTTCGTTGAGATGAAGACCCGCCTGCGGTTCGCACATCACACCCCATGCCCCGACTTCCGTTGCACCGGCGTGGTCGTAGGCGCGCGCACCCCAAGGGGTCTCAATCCGTTCTTTCGTTGCCGGTAGACTTGCACCGGGTTCACCTGCATGGATAGTAACCCGAACTGAAGACGTTTCGCTCAGATTGATACCGTCTTGTTCAGCGACTTCGGCGAGTCGGAGTGCATAAGTCGGTGTGGCGATGAGTACTGTTACATCGTTGCTGAGAATGGCGCGTATCCGCTGATCCGAAGTCATACCACCGTTTGGGATTGTGAGTGCGCCGAGCTGCTGCGCGCCGTGATAGGCACTCCAGAAACCGATAAACGGACCGAATGAGAAAGCAATCATCAACCGATCTGCCGCGGTCACGCCTGCCCCGCGATAGATTTCTCCCCAACATTTTCCCCACCAGTCCCACGATTCTGCTGTGTCCAACCATCGCAACGGCGCACCTGTTGTGCCTGAGGTACGATGGAGGCAGGTATACGCCTCCAATGGAAAGGTGAGATTTGTGCCGTAAGGCGGATGCGAAACTTGATCTGCGCTGAGTTCTTCCTTTGTAGTGAAGGGCAGCTGCCGGTAATCTGCCAGTGTTTGTACGTCGTTTGGGTGCCTAATTCCGGCATCGGTGAGCTTTTGTTTGTAGAAGGTGTTTGTTTCCAAAACCGGAGCAAGCATCTCACGGAAGCGGTGTAATTGTGTTTGTATCTCCATGTTTCTTGTGTGTAATTTGAGTATAACTGCTGTAGTATAATTGATTATAGTCCCTGGCGAATTCTAACCCTTCCGGGTGAAATAACGCTGAAAGCTTCCAGCAATTCATCCTCGTGATTCGCTAAGACTGTTGAAATACTTGTTGCTTTTGCTGGTAAGGATAAACCCGAAAGACGAACAAGCACTACACCCATGTGTACTAATCCTTGACGGAAGACAAGTTCACCAAAATCTTTATCTTCGGTAAGTAGGAGTGCACGGTTTAGGTTGGCTTGATACAGCACTGCCTCGTCATCGATACTTGGGGCAAATTCGGCAATGTATAATACGTTATGACCATTTTGTCGAAGTTCATTCACAATTGACTTGCCGATGCTCTCGTCCGCAAGTAGATTCATGGCGTTCCTTCAGCGATTGGATAAACAACATCAGCTCGAAGAGCCTGAGAGGCAAAATGAAGTGCTGCACGTACACCGCCCTCAGTTAAGCGCGGATACTCTTCAAGTAATTGCGCAATCGTCTCGCCAGCGGCAAGCTTTTCTAAGATCAATTCGACGGGGATGCGGGTGCCTGCAATAACAGGTTTGCCCATCATAATTGACGGGTTAGATACGATGAGTTTAGTATCCATATTTTCACTCCTTCCATGATAGAAAACATATCCATTGAGTCAGGTTGCTTAGGTATATCGTGTGTTCTGGTATTCAGGGGCATAGAACGCTGGCAGCAAACTATCGACTCGGAGCAATCCACGTTGTGTCAGTTGGATCTCATCTGATGCAGCATTGACACGCAGCATACCATCGTTTTGCAGTTTTTCATAGGCTTCGGCATAAATATTGAGGATATCTGCGTTGAACTTTGCTTGGAAGTAGGAAGGGCTGATTTTACCGAGTTTGAGCTGCAGTATCATCTCCCGTGTCAGACGTTCAGATTCCGTCGGTTTCAGTGCACGGTAAATTGGGAGTCTATCTTCCGCAAGGTGGCCGAGGTAGTCTCCCCATGAGGGTGCGTTTTGAAAATGGATTCCGCTGAGGTGTGAGAAAGAGGCAACGCCTGTGCCTATCATATCACTGCCCTGCCAGACTGCGTCGCGATAGACGAACTGACAGTGTTTATCTTTCTTCAGAACAGTGTACGCACTGGATTGTTCATAACCCGCTTGCGCGAATTGTTCAAAAGCGTATTGGTGCCATTCACGCTTCAACTTCCAATCTGCCACCGGCAATGCGTCGCCACCGAGGATGTCCTTGGAATAAACGGTATTGAACGGCAGTTCGAGTTGATAGACGGTGATGCTGTCCGGATCGAGTTCAATCGTCTTTCTAACGGTCTCACGCCAACTTTCCCATGTTTCGCCTATCATGCCTGAGATAAGGTCAATGTTAACCTGATCGAATGCTAATCCCTTTATCCACGGTGCGATGCGATAAACCTCTTTGGAGAGATGCGCTCTCCCGTTTTCAGCGAGGATTTCGTCGTTCAGATTCTCAACGCCGAGGCTGAGTCGGGTGACACCGATTTCTTTGATGGCATCGAGTTTCTTTTCCGTCAAGGTCCCGGGTTCACACTCAAACGCTACTTCTTCAGCCGCGTCCCACGGCATCACGTTTTTCACCCTATCAACGAGAGCCGTCAAGTGTTTGACGCTGATATAGGAGGGCGTACCACCACCAAAATAGACGAAGCGTAACGGGCGATTTGCGATCGCGGGTTGTGCACTGTAAAGTTCGACCTCTTTCGCGAGTGTGTTCAGATATGTATCAATCTCGGAACTGTTTTTGTCTGTGTAGACGCGAAAATAGCAGAATTTACACCGTTTCCGACAGAACGGGATATGGAGGTAAAGCCCTAAGTTTGCCTCTGGGCGCGGTGGTTCATCGAGAACACGATGCACTTCTGGCACATCGGATTCGCCCCATGTGGAATACGGTGGGTAGTTGGAAACGAAGACGCTCCCTACGGTTGTGTCCTTTGAATCTATGCCTGCTGTTGCGGGTTCCGGTTTTGTTTCAGGCATTGTTTCTACTCCTTTATCTTGCTTACATGTGCCTTGATATTTATCTCATCCTGTGGCACGAGATGTGATTTATGATGTTGGTATAAGTCCGCCTCGTTTTGTAGCATACTATAACGTGAAATCGGACATTTGTGCATTACTGAGAGGTTTTCACTTAATACATCGGAATCATCCAAAACAATAGAGGATGCCGTCCTCAGTGCCGATGTAGATTTTACCGTCTGAGACACTCGGAGATGCGGTGATAGACGAACCTGTCGCAAATTCCCACACCGATGCCCCGGTCGTAATATCTAATGCGATGACCAACCCACGCGTTGTCCCCAAAAAAGCGCGTGTGCCAGTGATAACAGCTGAGGACTCAATGCTGGATTTGGTGGTATAAGTCCATATCGGTTCTCCGGTTTCCCGTGAGAGGGCGTGCACCATCTTATCGCGTCCACCAATAATAACGCTGTTCTCGGTGAGGGCGGCTGAAGCGAAAAATGGAAATTGCCGTTTCGGGTGCCGATACCGCCACGCGATTTCCCCTGTGTCTAACGCGACCCCCAATATCTCGGTGCCATACGTGCCACAATAGACCCTATTTTGTGAAATCGCAGGACTTGCGGCGACATACGCGCCGAGTTCTACCTGTTGGGTCTGTGTGCCGTCGTTGATATTAATAACGCGGAGATAGCTGTCGCATCCGGTGACAATCACGAAGTTTTTGGCATCGCCAGATCCGCTTTCAGGTTGTGTCCAGACACCGGGGGTGCCGTGGACATATCCTTCCGTCTCAAATTTCCAGACCAACGCTCCGTTTTCGCTGTTGAGGCAGTAGAGGAATCCGTCGTAGGAACCGAATAACACACGGTCGTCAGCAAAATTTGCCGACGATATGATTTCACCCTCTGTCTGAAACTGCCATTTCATTTCGTGGGTGTTGATGTCTACTGCATGAAAGACACCATCGCCGTCACCGAAGTGGACAACACCATCATGGATAGCGGGTGATGCTTTGATTGAGCTGTTCGTCTGGTAGGTCCATCTCTTTTCGCCTGTTTCCGCATTGATGGCGTAGAGGGTACCATCCAACGCGCCGATATAGACTGTTCCATCAATGACTGCGGCGGTGGACTCAATCATATCTCCTGCTTGAAAAGTCCAGAGCAATTGCGGGTTATCCGGGAGATCAGAATCCGCAACACCCGTGAGTTGTGGATCGCCACGAAAACTTATCCAGTTACCCAGCGTTGCGTTTGCGATGCTAAGCAGAAGGATAAGAATGAGAAAGGTAGCAGGCACACGCCGTTGTGCCGTAGCCATTAATCTCTTAAAAGTAGCAGGCACACGTCGTTGTGCCGTAGCCTTCGGTTTCTTTGAGTGTATTGGATTCCGTACAAATGCTTGTATTTCAATAAACCTGTTCATAGAGTTTCATAAAATCGCTAATATTCAAAGGACGCGGGTTGAACTGCGCTGTCCACTGTGTCGCCGCTTCCTTTGCCAATATCGGTAGGTCTGCTGTGCCTATCGTGTATTGGACAGGGTAATCCCGGAGTCTGTTCGGTAGATTGCCAACCTGTTTTAGTTTTGTGATTCTGTCCGCTAAATCTCCGTCTGGGTACAGCTCATGATAGGCATCTCCTGCGATAGCACTATTGAATCGGATAACGTGCGGTAACATTAACGCGACGGCAACGCCGTGAATGACATCATATCTCGCTGTTAACGGGTTGGCACAGGCGTGTGCAGCACCGAGCATTGAGTTTTCAATCGCCAGTCCAGCGAGATAGGCACCAAAAAGCATCTTGCTGCGCGCTGCGGAGCTTTGGACTTCAGCGAGACATGCCTCAAAGTTCGTGTTTAGCAACTCCCATGCGTGCCGTGCAAACATACGGGACATTGGGTTATGTCGGGTTGAGACGAAGCTTTCAACGGCATGTGCGATGGCATCTATCGCCGTAATCGCTGCAATCGGTGTCGGCAAGGTCTTGGTGAGCGTTGCATCCAAAATTACAGTACCGAACCGTGCCTTTTTATCGCCACACGCCATTTTAATGTGCGTCTCTGGTTGCGAGATGAGTGCGAACGACTGTGCCTCGCTACCGGTACCAATAGTCGTCGGGATCCCGATAGAGGGCAGCATCGGTTCTGCCGCTTTGTTGGTGCCCCAATAATCCGCCATTTTACCGCCGTTTGTGAGCAGGAAGTTCGCACCCTTCGCACAATCCATCGAGCTGCCACCGCCGAGTCCGATGATAAGGTCTATCGGTGCGTTGGTTTCTGCAACTTCGACGGCAGCTTCGACATCCTCTGTCGTCGGGTTGGGCGTGACATCGGCATAAACGTAGGCGGCGATCCTTTCGCTTTGCAACGCTGAGACGGCTCTCGCGAGGATACCTACCTTTTCGATGCCGGGATCTGTCGTGAGGAGAATCCGACTGCCACCGAGTGAACGCGTCAGTTCACCGAGCCTTTCAATCGTGTTATCACCGTAGATGATCTGTTGTTTCAGTTCACAATCAAAGGTTTCCATAAATGAATCCGATATAATATGGCGCGCTTGTAATGCGTGCCGGTAGAAGATCGTGGTGTATGAATACTATAATGGTATTGTATAAATCCTATAAAAGGATACCAGAATCTGGAGCGGAAAGTCAAGGGAAAGGCGAATTGTCTCAGTGGTGTGGTCTTATGGAGGGGTCAGCATTGCGGCGATGTCTTCTGGTGGATTGACACCGGGCATCTGTTCAACGTTGACGACGTTTCTACTGGTGTATTGGAGTGAGCGGATACTGTCTTTCCCGATGATTTTAGCGACGGTCAGGTCTAATCTCGCTTTTTCCCACTGTTGCAGCCGCGACCATACTACGCCACGATTGTAATATGCCTCGGAATAATCGGATTTAAGTTCAATCGCTTTATTTAAATCTTCAATAGCACGCTCCAGTTCACTTTTGACAAGGTAAGTGAGGCCGCGATTGTTATATGCCTCAGCAAAAACTGGCTTGAGCTGTATCGCCGTGTCATAATCCTTAATGGCGAGCTCAAGTTCACCTTTGGTATAATAAGCGTAACCACGACTGCCGTAGGCATTGGCAAATTCCGGTTTAAGTTCAATCGCTTTGCTAAAGTCTTTGATGGCAAGATCAGCTTCGTCCTTTTTGTTGTAAACCACCCCCCGATTGTTATATGCCTCTACATAATCAGGTTGCAGTTCTATTGCTTTGGTGTGGTCTTCGATAGCACGCTCAAATTCACCCGTATGCTCGTAAGCAACACCGCGATTGCAATAGGCTTCGGCAAGTTCAGGATTCAGTTGTATTGCCTTGTTATAGTCTTTGATAGCGAGGTTCGATAAGCCTTTTTTGACATAGGCATTACCGCGATTGCTGTAGGTGTGAGAGGAATTTGGGGACAGTTCTATAGCCTTAGTAGTATCATCAATGGTCTGATCGAACTCGCCTTTCTCGCGGTAAGCAATGCCACGATTGTTATATGCCTTGGCAAAATCGGGTCTCAGTTGTATTGCTGTATTATAGTCCTTGATAGCGAGGTCAACTTGATTCATCTGGAGGTACGTCAAGCCACGACCATTGTAGACATCGGCAAAGCTCGGTTTAAGTTCAATCGCTTTGTTAAAGTCTTGGATGGCGCGCTCGAATTCACCATTTTTGCTGTAGGCAATCCCACGATCACAATAAGCATCGGCATTATTTGGTCTGAGTTCTATCAGTTTGGTATAGTCTTTGATAGCAGATTCAAACTCGCCTTTGATACGGTAAGCATACCCGCGTATACTGTAGATAGGCGCGTAATCGGGTTTCAGTTCAATCGCCTTATTGTAATCTTCAATGGCTTCGTCGTATTTTTTCGCGAACAGCCTCTGGTCACCGCGTCGCGAATGTTTGGAGAAAAGATCATCTATATCGTTTAACTTCTTATTCATAGTAGTATCCCTCAGTCGCCAAGCGCGTCAACTGTCAGATTGTAGGGTTGTGCAGCACTGTTTCTCTCAAAGAAACCGAGCAGATCGGAAAATAAGGTTTTTCCCGAGATTCCCATTTTTTCTAACGTTGCTCTGATCTTCTCTTTAGCATCACTATGGATTATGATTTCTTGGGTAATCATCTCTGAATCTACTTCCGGTAAGCCAAATAGAAATAC
>VXXH01000094.1 GCA_009835515.1 Candidatus Poribacteria bacterium | reverse complement strand
CATTTGAAAGCCCGGTGGCAGGCAAGGCATACATCTGGGGACGGGTCGCAGATTTCAGGGGTGGCGGACAGTCCTGGTTTATCGTCCTCAATAGTGACAACATCGCCGATGCTGGTGACAGTTTGGTCATTGACACACAGGGTCCCGTATGGAACTGGCGCGGCGGCAGAGATAAACCCGAATCACTGTCCCCAACAGATTTAAAAAAGGGGACCAACACCGTCCGCATTCAACCGCGTGAAGCCGCTGCTGGCCTTGAGGCTCTGTTTGATGTCTTTATGATCTCAAGCAAGCCATTTCAACCTACGGATGAGGATTACGAGAAAGCGAGAGAAGGATTGCCCGTCGAACCCGCAGCTAAACTTACAACCACGTGGAGCTTTATCAAAAGTCGCTTTTAGATACTGAACTGACAGAGTTGGAGCACGGGGATCCAGTGTCTACAACTCTGTCTCCTTCAAGCACGCCTTTCAGTCACTTCATGTCGAATAATGCTTCCCCAACAGAACCTTCTATTCTCAAAAATGTCCTCGTCGTCGCACCCCTGAGCCTCATCGGACGTGCTGGCACATTTCTGATCTACATCGCTCTTGCCAATTGGTTCGGCGATCCAGCAGAAATGGATTTTATCTACTACTATTGGGGCATTGCCAGCTTCCTTATTGAGCTGCTCAGTGCCGCCTCCGCCTATTCCGTCCTCGTCCCTCTGTTAGCCAAAGCCCGTGCGAAAGGTGAAACGGAGGCACAACAGTGTGTACAATCCATCTTTTCCCATTATATCATGACAATGCCGTGGCTCTGCTGTCTCCTCGTTGTCATTTCCTGGGCAATTTCCCAACTTTTTTTTCCAAATGCCGGACTCGCGCCGACTACCACAATCGGTATTGTGTGTGGTTTCCTCTGCTTCTCAATTATTGCATCAGTCCGTTGGATGCTCAAGGCGATATTAGACACTTACCAAGCATTTCAACTCCCAGTCATTGTACAAGGACTCCGTGCTGCCATCGTCATCGCGACGATCTACCTGTGCCAACCGTCTCTAACTTGGTTCAGTATACCGCTCGCGCTGATCCTTGGTGAACTTTTTCAAGTGATCGTCCTATTTCCACGATGCTGTGCCATCCTGAACCTGCAAGCGCGGCATCTGAAACTCAATTTACAAGAGACACCCTACACCAAACAGTTCCGACACCAATGCCTACTCATGATGGGTGCAGCGATGGCTGATGGCATAAATCCGGTCGTCGATAGAGGGATGGCAAGCACATTAGGCACAAGCTCCGTCTCGAAACTTGATTATGCGCTCCGCTTGTGTGCAATCCCTGAAACACTCACAAATGTAACGCTTCCCGTCCTATTGTCGCACTGGGCAAAGATATCCTCATCCGAATCGCAAACAGAAAACGATTCACCCCCCAACGGAACGCAACTCCAACGCAGTGTCTGGCAAGGAGTCCTTGTACTGTTGGTGCTCATGGTGCCGTTCTTGACAGGTTTTTATCTGCTTCGGGAGAACATCGTATCGGTTTTGTACGGACGCGGCGAATTGTCTGAGGCGGGACAGTTTCATATTGCTTCACTGCTCGGTATCTATCTCCTCGGGACGCTGCCGCGTTTAATGAGCAGGCTACTCATCCGAGCACACCTCGCGCGGCAAGCACATAAAACCGTTGTCACGGCAACCCTCATCAGACTGCTCCTAAATCCGATTCTCAATGGGTTATTGATGCAGTATTGGGGATTAGAGGGGGTCGCTTGGTCAACAACCTTGTTGTCTTATCCAATTCTGGCATATATCGCGATTGCGTTTTGGCGGGGATCCAAAAAGCGTACAAGTTGAAGCAAACTTAAACCATAGGGAAGCGTTCCGGGTAATTTGACGTGATACCTTGCACACCGAACGTCTGCATCTCGCTCATGCGAGCAATGTCATCTACGGTCCAACACCACAATGCGATACCACGCCTGCGGATTTCATAAGCGAATTCCGCGGTGATCAATAGGTGATTAAGGTTTAGCAGACCGCTACCGAGCTGCCCTAATTGCTGGCACAACCGAACAGGGGACATGTGTTGATCGTGATTCCCAATGAGCCATCCTGTTGCAATACGAGGTTCTAATGCCCGGATAGTTTGTAAAACCGCGGTATGAAAGGAGATAACAACGGTGAAATCCAGCGTATCTGTTTTATGAATCTTCGCGACAACTGCCTCGGCTATTAGCGGATCTTTGATCTCCAGAACAGCAATCGCCTCTTTTCCGATGCATGCCAACGCCTCTGTAAGCGTCGGCACCGATTCACCCGCGAATTCGGTATCAAACCATCCACCAGCATCGGCATTTTGAATCGTTTCTAAGGTGGTCTCGTTGATATGCCCATGGAGGTCCGTCGTCCGATCCAAGGTAGAGTCGTGTATCACGACAATCTCACCATCAGCAGTGCCGTGCAGATCAAGTTCAACGGCATCCACACCGATTTCGAGTGCCTTCTTGAATGCCGCAAGCGTATTTTCCGGCGCACTCCCAGAGGCACCACGGTGCGCAATCCGAATCCACGAGCACATAATGTCTTATCTCCTATTGTGTCTATTGACACTCCCGCAGCCAAAGCAGTGGGATTGTTAATTAAGTCCCTTCAATATCAGGGCCACCACTCTGTTTAATCTTCTTTAAAAGTGTGGTCCGACTCATACCGAGCAATTCGGCTGTTTTACTGTGATTCCCTGAAAACTCATCTAATACCAACTCAATTAACGCCTTATCCAACTGAGCAACGATTTCCTCGTAAAGCCCTTGTTTTCCTTCAGCAACAGCCGTTTTTGTAGCGTCCTGTAAAACGGACTTGAGAGAAGTAAGTAGTTGCGATGTGTTTGTAGGATCCGCAATGGATCCTGTACGAATTTCTGGAGGTAGGTCGTCTGGAAGGATCACATCCGACCGACAGAGTGCTGCCGCGCTTCTGAGGCAATTTTCCAATTCCCGAACGTTGCCGGGCCATCTGTAATCTTGTAGCAGTTTCATGCCGTCTTCGGAGATACCGCGAATCGGCTTGCCAAGTTCCTCTTGGATAAGTTGCAGAAAGTGTGTCACAAGCAACGAAATATCTTCTTGGCGATCCCGCAACGGCGGAAGATGGAGCGCGATACGTCTGAAACGATAGTAAAGATCCTCGCGAAATTGCCCGCGTTTCACCATCTCCCCAAGGTCTTGGTTTGTCGCGGCAACGACGCGGACATCTACTTTAAGCGTACGGGTTCCGCCTAACCGCTCTATTTCTTGGGTCTGTAGTGCGCGAAGCAGCTTCACCTGTAACGCCGGGGTCATGTTACCAACTTCATCAAGGAAAAGGGTGCCACCATTTGCCAACTCAAACCGCCCCGGTTTCCCCTCCGCTTTCGCACCTGTGAACGCCCCCGCTTCATAGCCGAAGAGTTCGCTCTCCAGAAGTTCATCAGGGAGGGCACCACAATCAACAGGAATAAACGGTTTCTCCTTCCGTTCACTGCCAGCGTGGATTGCGCGGGCAACAAGGTCTTTGCCTGTTCCCGTTTCACCGTCAATCAGGACTGTTACAGTATTGCTTGCCATAAGCCCGATGAGTTTGTAAATCTCGCGCATCTGGCTGCTTTTTCCGACCAGTCGGTGTCCACCAATCTGCGCCGTTGGTGATTCGTCCATCGTCTCCACAGGCAAGGTGCTGCGGACGGATTGTGTTCGGAAAGCACGTTCCAGTACACTTTTGACGATATCCAGATCAATCGGTTTCGGAACAAAATCGAACGCCTGTAAGCGCATCGCCTCTATTGTTGTTTCTACATCGTCATAAGCCGTAATGATAATCACAATCACCCACGGGTGACTCGCTTTTATCTCACTTAACGCCTCCAAACCACTCATACCTGGTAGGTTCACATCAAGTAAAACGATATCTGGTTTGTCAGCTGCGATGCGGCGTAAGCCTTCTTCAGCACTGTTCGCGATACCGGCGGCGTAGCCTTCACCTTCTAAGAACTGCTCGAACGCCCAACAGATTTTCTCATCGTCGTCAACAACCAATACATTTCTCATTTTGAACCTCGCACAAGCGCGCCAGTGTCTACGTGTCCTTCTCAGTCCGCTTTCCACCTTCTATAGACAACAGAAATTTTTCGCCATCATCGCTCATCTCAGTAGCACTAACTTCTTCTGTTTTTTCTTCCAACTTCCGCTTGAGAACCGGATAGGCATCCACAACGGGTATCTCGCTGAGAGGCGTCAATGCCGGTTTTTGTTTTTCCGCGGTCTCAATGGCTTCGGTAAGCCGTTGATTTTTTTTCTCAACCTGTGCTGCGTCACGTGCCTTGAAATCTGGGAGCACACGTTTTGCAAACAGTTCCAGCGATTCCATTATGTCTTCATGACGGTTCACGCCAGCCTGCTGAATGAAAACGACCTGGTCCACCCCAGCATCCTCCATCACTTCAAGGTGTTCGCGCACCTGATCTGGCGTTCCGATGCCTGCCCTACCCTCTGCAGGTTCCTGCGTTGTCTCTCTATATAACTGCCAAATATCCGTCTGTCCGGGTATCTGTGAGCCACCATGATAGTAATGTGCAAGCGCAAATCGGAAGAAACGCAACCCATCTAACCCGCGAGCAACGGCAGTCTCCTCGTTATCGTGGCATGAAAATCCTGACACCATGGCGATGTTAGGGTTTACCCGTTGCGTCAGCGGTTCGCATTCCTTCTCAAAAATCTCGTAATACTCTTCCACCCAAAATTTAGCTTCGTTTGCATCGATAAAAGCAAAGGTTAACGCGCCAAGTCCATATCTGGCAGCGTAACGAAGGCTATCGCGGCTGGAACAAGCGACCCACGGCGGTGGATGCGGGGTCTGCAACGGTTTTGGAACGACATTGCGCGTCGGCATCGAAAAATACTGTCCATCATAACCAGCATAAGGCGATTGCGTCATCATTTTCGCTGTCTCGCGTGTGCATTCTGCCCACATCTCGCGTTTATGTTTCGGATCAACATTGAATCCACCGAGCTCTATATGCGAGGCTGACTCCCCCGTCCCCCACTCCACACGTCCATTTGACACCAAGTCGAGTGTCGCAATACGTTCAGCGACGCGCGCCGGGTGATTGTATGCCGGGGGCATCAGCACAATCCCATGTCCTAACCGAATCTGTGTCGTCCGCTGGCTACAAGCTGCAAGGAATACCTCCGGTGCCGAAGAGTGTGAATACTCCTCAAGGAAATGGTGTTCTACCTCCCAGATATAGTCGAAACCAAGTGTGTCAGCGAGTTCCACCTGCGCCAACGCATCTTGAAAAAGTTGATGTTCCGCGCCCTCATGCCACGGACGCGGAATCTGATGTTCATAAAACAGTCCAAATTTCATTTTTTAATTATACCTTTTTGCGGCGTACTTGAAGAAATCCGCAGAAATACCCAAGCAAAAACCCCATAAGCGATCTGCTTCATTACGGGCGACGACCCTGAAGAAATCCATGAAAACGCACAACCTAACAGGTTATGCTACAAGTGCCGCGAAATCACTTCTATCTGCTCCTACCTTACAGTATCAAGTGTTCGCATCTCTTCGTCGGTTAACTCCCATTCAAAGACATCCAGATTCTCTTGTAAATGTGGCACCGAACCCGATTTCGGAATTGTGATGATTTCCTGCTGTATTAACCACTTTAAGGCAACTTGTGCTGCAGTCTTTCCATGCTTCTCACCGATCTCGCCCAATACCGCGTCACCAGCAAGGTTGCCAACAGCGAGCGGACGATGCGCTGTCATCACAATGTCACGGGCATGGCAATAGTCTCGCAATTCTGCACGATTTCTGCGTACATGATACTCCACCTGATTCGTGCAAATCGGAAGTTCCGAGACCTCACACGCCTCTTCAACCTGAGCGATGCTAAAGTTACTGATACCGATGCTTTTCACCTGACCCGCGTCGTAAAGCTGTTGGAACGCATCAAAAGTTTCAGCAACCGGAACAGAGCCGCTCGGATGGTGAATCAATAATAGATCAACGTAATCCATTTGCAAATCGCTGAGGCACTCCTCAAATTGAGCGAGGACCTCGGCATGCTTGAGATGGGTGTGCCAAATTTTAGTGGTCAGAAAAATATCTTCGCGGTCGATGTGAATGTCGCGAAGTGCTTTCCCAATCTCGCGCTGATTCTGGTACATCCACGCTGTGTCGATATGGGTGTAGCCTAACGCAATGGCTTCTTTGACGATGCGCCGGCACTGCCTGCCTTTGAGCTGCCAAGTTCCCAAACCCAGTATTGGTACTTCGTGTCCTGATGCAAGTTTGATATTTTTCATAATACCCTATGATATGCGATTCCGAAAAAAAAGTCAAGTGCGAAGAAAACCCTCTACAGTACTTTTGGGAAAATAAAATACTTTTGGGAAAATAAAATCAAAAAAAGTTGACAAACATCTACCGATAGTGTATACTATTAACACTATTTGCGGTCGAGTGGTGGAATCGGTAGACACAACGGACTTAAAATCCGTCGCCCGTAAAAAGGTGTGAGGGTTCAAGTCCCTCCTCGACCATGATTTAGGATAATAAAACTTGCCGCAGGGTAGAGCAGCCAGGTAGCTCGTCGGGCTCATAACCCGGAGGACGGGGGTTCAAATCCCCCCCCTGCAATCTTTTTCAACCTTCCCATTACAATTCACTTGAACTTTTTCCACTCCTTTGGTAAGATACCAACCAATATCTGTCTTCCACCGAATACTTTCCAAACACGTTATAAGCAAATAATATCGTCACAGCAAATTGATAATAATTCGGGCAGTTATCAAATGGCTCGTATCAACGAATCAAAGAATGGAGAAACCGATGCGTTATTCCAATGTAGTAGCTGTTATATTTACGGTTGCCATATTAACTCCCATTGCATTAGCAGGGATATGGCAAGAAAATTTTGACAAAGGGCTTCCTGACGGATGGAACGCAGTCAAAGGCGAATGGAAGATCGTAAAGGACGCCTATGCCGAAACCTCCGGTGGACAGTACGCCAAGACAATGTTTGGCGATGAAAATTGGACGGATTACACCCTTGAAGTGGATGTAACGTTGGTGGAAAATGTGAACGTGAATGCAGCGGGTGTGTTAATCCGTGCCGATACGGACGGAGATAACGGGATGCGATTCTGGATTCGCACAGACCAGCATAAATGCCAATTTTCCCGATGGAGAGAGAATCAATTTGAGCACATTGTAACGCCTTTACCCGTTGAACCAGAAGTTGGCGAAACCTATCGCCTTAAAGTTGTTGCTGAGGGTCAAAATTATCAGTGTTTCGTCGATGATGAACTCCTGTTCGAGGGAGACGATGATGCGAAATTCCGTGACAGTGGACGCATCGGCTTTATTACGTACGAAGCAAATGTCCATTTCGATAATCTGGTCATTGACGGCGCAGATATCCCTTCCTTCGCAGTTGAACCAAATGGAAAACTCACAACTCGTTGGGGACAGTTGAAAACAGATACTCGAGTTCAGTAATGGACAGGAGACAACAATGGTAAGTGTTGAACGCCCATCTGAAATAGGCACACCGCAATGGAACGGTCCACAGCAACGACCACTGCATTTCGCACTTGATACCGCTGAAGTTGAGGCGTATCGCGAGAAAGGATTCCTCATTCTCCGCGATGTGTTCCAACCTGCAGAGATTGAGACCTACCGCCAAGAAGCAGAACAGATTGTTGAGCGTGCGTTTGCGTTGAGTCGTGAATTTCAGCTCGAACCGAAATACAATCTCCGCTTCGAGATGCTCGCAGACGGGCAACCATGGAAAATCGATCCGTTTGTGAGCATCTCACCACTATTTTCTGCCCTCGCTCGGGACAGACGGATTATGGATCGGTTGGCATCGCTGTATAATGGCTACGAAGCCTTACTGTTCAAAGATAAACTTATCTTCAAACCACCCGACAGCCACGGGAACGGACTGCACCAGGATTACAACTGGTGGCAAGGCTTCCCGCACAGTCTCCTTACGGTTTCAGTCGCGCTTGATGCCAGCACAAAAGAGAACGGCTGCACAGAACTCTGGACGGGGCATCATCAAGGGTTTTTACATGAACCCGGTTCACTCGATAAAGGCGCAATTGATCCCGAACATCTCGCGAACGAAGAACACGTCTATGTGGACTTAGCACCGGGAGACATGGCGATCTTTACCTGTTTTACACCACATGCAGCGGCATCCAATACATCGAAGAGTGCACGGCGAATGTTGTTCCTCAGCTACAATGACAGTCGAGATGGCGAACACTACACCGCCCACTATGAACACTTCCGTTGGTATCGAACCCGCCCTGATCGTATGCCAGAAGTGGAACGGTCAAAGTACTATTTTCTTTAACTTCAATTTGACCTAACCCTGAAATATTTGTCAAATGTTTTGAACATCTGAAGGCATGACTATCCTCCGCCGAAACAACAGTTTTAGCGGGTAAATCTGACAAAAACATTTGACTTTTTTTCTGATGTATGTTATACTTAAAATAAATACTGGGTAGATTTTACAAGCTCAACCCAGATACGTGCCGGTGTAGCTCAGTGGTTTAGAGCACACGACTCATAAT
>VXXH01000567.1 GCA_009835515.1 Candidatus Poribacteria bacterium | reverse complement strand
AATCTAAATAATAGCATGTTTGGGAGAGAAAGTCAAACAAAAAAACAAATAGTAAAGGCTAAACTGACGAGTATTCGTCTGTCGCGCCTACAATACTTCACGTAAGAAGCGAGCAGTATGGGATTCTTGGACCGATGCGACCTGTTCCGGTGTGCCCATTGCGACGACATTGCCGCCGTTTTTGCTGCCCTCCGGTCCCAAGTCGATGATCCAGTCTGCAGATTTGATAATGTCGATGTTGTGTTCGACTGCGATAATTGTGTTGCCTGCATCGACGAGTTTATTCAGCACCTTGAGGAGTTTTTGGATGTCGTCAAAATGGAGGCCTGTCGTCGGTTCGTCCATGATGTAGAGCGTTGAACCGGTTGTCCGTCGTGACAACTCTTTCGCAAGTTTGACGCGCTGTGCCTCGCCACCGGAGAGCGTCGTCGCTGATTGTCCGAGTTGGATGTAGCCCAACCCAACATCCGCTAACATCTGCAGTGTCCGACAGATACGTGAATTATCGCTGAAGAATTCGAGTGCCTCATCTACTGACATATCTAAGACTTCGGCGATATTTTTACCCTGATAACGGATCTCAAGCGTTTCGTCGCTGTAGCCGGTGCTATTACACGCCTCGCATGGCATCCATACGTCGGGTAGAAAATGCATCTCAACACGGTTGAAGCGGTGCCCTTCACAGACAGGACACTGTCCGTAAGAGAGGTTGAAACTGAAGTTGCCAATACTAAATCCGCGCATCTTTGCGTCGTGTTGTTCGGCGAAAAGTTCTCGGATCTTCGTGAACAGGTCTGTATAGGTGGCAGGATTAGAACGCGGTGTTTCACCGATCGCTTTCTGGTCTACGTTGATGAGCCGCTTGATATGACTAACGCCCCGTACGCTCTTATACTCCGGTTGCCCGTAGTCGTTATATATTGGTTTCCAGTTGCTATCGCGGACATGGTGAGTATGGCGATGGTTTTCGGCATTCTCAGTTTTGATAGAACTGCGACTTTCGAGTGCCGGCTTTAGCGTGCCTTCAACGAGTGAGCTCTTCCCGCAGCCTGAAACGCCGGTTACACAGGTGAGGGTGCCGAGGGGTATTTTAACATTAATGTCTTTGAGATTGTTTGTTTTCACACCGTATATTGCTAATTCCTTGCCTGTACCTTTGCGGCGATCCTTTGGAACAGGAATCTCTACTTCATTGGAGAGATAGGCTTGTGTCAATGATTTAGTGGACGACTCTTGTATAGGATTGATGCCGTCAGTGAAGGTATCCGGTGTGCCGATAGCGACAATTTTACCGCCTGCTTTGCCTGCCTTAGGGCCGAAGTCGATGACATGATCAGCGGCTAATATGGTATCGCGGTCGTGTTCAACGACGAGGACGCTGTTGCCGATATCGCGGAGTTCCTTGAGGGCGTTGATGAGACGTTCCTGATCGCGCGGGTGTAGTCCAATGCTCGGTTCATCAAGAATATAGGTCACCCCGGTGAGACCACTACCGAGTTGGCTTGCGAGTTGGATTCTACGCATTTCGCCACCCGAAAGCGTCGGTGCTCCACGGTCCAACGCGAGATAACCGAGACCGATGTCTTCTAAGAACTGAAGGCGTATCTGAATTTGCTGGAGGACTTCGGCTTCAAACTCAGGCGAGGTATGCACATGGAGCGCAGGATGCGTGGCTCTGGAGGTTGACACGCCTTTCGCGACAGAGAGATCACTCCTATCATTTTCTGCAGCATTGCCAACTTGATCTTCGATATGTTTCAACCGTGCGTTGAAGAATTCAATGATTTCGGTAATTGAGAATGCCATCAATTCCGAAATGGTTGTATCCTCAAAAATGACGCAGCTCGGGAAAGGTTTCAATCGGGTGCCGTGACATTGGTTACATGGATCGTGTGGGAAATGTGTATTCTTCCCGCGTCCATCGCAGAAGTCGCACGCCCCCATTTTGTTGTTAAACGAAAAGTGGCGAGGTGTCAGTTGCCCGAAATTGTTACCACAAGAAGCACACATCGCGTGTTCGCTAAAGAACTTTTTAACAGGGATCTCCTGCTCTGGGGTTTTCGTTGGTTTCCGTTTAGATCTGTTGGTGCTTGTGGATGCCCGCGCCCTGGACTGGCTCTCTTGAATCAGGACAAATCCACCGCTTTGGAGGAGTGCCAACTCGACTGCTTCCGTGAACCGGCTCTTCTCTTCGTCAACAAGTTCGACACGATCAATAACGATAAAGACTTCATGAGGAATCCCTTTACTGAGTTTGGGAGTTTCATCGAGTCGGTAAATTTCGCCATCAATTTGGACGCGTGCGAAACCTGCACGTTGTAATCGGCTGAATACATCCGCATACTCCTCGTTTCCCTTCAGACCGTAAGGGGATTCACTGGCATTGATGTCAATAACCTTGCCTCTTGCTATACGTGTCGCAGTTTCCGAAATAATCATGAAGTTTGTGAGAGGCGCGAGCACATCTACCCTTTTTTGCGGAAAATGTTCAAAAACCTGTTGCGTTATTTGTTCTGCGTCCTGGGTCTGAACTTCCTCAAGGCAATCTGGACAATAAGGTTTACCCCATCTGGCGTAAAGCGTGCGGAGTCCATCGTGTATTTCGGTGATCGTTGCGACTGTGGAGCGTGGATTTTGACCTGCACTCTCGTGCGAAATTGCGATGGCGGGTGAAAGCCCTTCAATTTTTGAGACTTTCGGTTTTTCCATCTGTCCTATAAACTGGCGCGCATAGGTGCTGAGTGTTTCGATATAACGTCGCTGCCCTTCGGCGTAGATAGTATCAAGCGCGAGCGATGTCTTTCCAGAGCCGCTGACACCTGTCAATGCCGTCATTTTTCGATGCGGGATATCGATGTCCACGTTTTTGAGGTTATTTTCCGTAGCACCTTGCACAGCGATTGCTGTCCGTTTTTCTTCTGCTTGTTCAAATGCGTCGGCAAGTTCCGGTTCAATGAGCCGTTGCTTCGCATCACGCCAGATATCGAAATCACCACGGAGTGCTTGTCCGGTGTAAGATTCGGGCATCTCAGCAATCTGTCCAGGTGTGCCTTCGGCTACGATCGTACCACCGCCAACACCCCCTTCCGGCCCTAAGTCGATGAGATAGTCCGCGGAGTTGATGACCTCAAGGTTGTGCTCTACGACGACAACCGTGTTGCCATCGTCTACGAGTCGATGCAGGATGGTCAGCAGTTTATTTACGTCGTCAAAATGCAACCCCGTTGTGGGTTCATCAAGGATATAGAGCGTCTTGCCGGTGCCACGTTTCGAGAGTTCTCTTGAAAGTTTAATACGTTGTGCCTCTCCACCTGAAAGCGTCGGTGCGGGTTGTCCAAGTTTAATGTAATCCAGACCGACATCGTGGAGTAATTTTAAGCCCCTTGCGATTCTTGGAATATCGGCGAAGTGGATGAGTGCGGTATCAATATCCATTTCGAGGACTTCGGAGATGTTTTTCCCTTTATATTTTATCGCGAGGGTCTCGTTGTTAAAGCGTTTCCCGTTGCACACCTCACACTCCACCCAGACATCAGAGAGGAGTCCCATATCAACTTTTTTCGCACCGTTGCCGCTACAAGCTTCGCATCTGCCGCCGTTAACGTTGAAGCTGAACCGCCCCGGTTTATAGCCTCGTAATTTTGAATCGGGCAAGCCAGCATAGAGTGCGCGAATCGCATCAAACACTTTTGTATAGGTCGCAGCGTTGGAACGCGGTGTACGTCCGATGGGTGCCATATTAATATTAATAATCTTGTCAATAACGTTAGAGATAGACACGCCTTTTTCTTCGATGATACCTCGAATGTCATCGTAATCCCCCGGAACAGTCTTTGCTTTCATGAGATCGCGAGCGAGTGCGTTGTAAAGAATATCGTGAATTAGGGAACTCTTTCCAGAACCGCTGACACCGGTTACGCAGCAGAGCGTGCCGATTGGTATTTTCGGACTGATCTCTTTAAGATTGTTTTGGCGTGCGTTGCATATCTGTACCCATCTGTCTCCTGTTGGACGGCGTGATTCAGGTTGGATAATCACCTTATCGCCTCGGAGATATTGGGCAGTCAGTGTGTTGCTCTCTTTAATGAATTGCGCTGGTGTCCCGATGTCCGTTATTTTTCCGCCTTTGATGCCCGCGCCAGGACCGAAATCGACGATCCAGTCGGCGACCAACATCGTTGCCTCATCGTGTTCAACAACAATAACCGTGTTACCCTGATTCCGCAAATTGAGGAGAGTCGTGAGCAGCCCGGCGTGGTCGCGTGGATGTAAACCGATACTCGGTTCATCAAGCACGTAGGTAACATCACGTAACCCCGCGCCTACCTGACTGGCGAGGCGGATGCGTTGCGCTTCACCGCCGGAAAGTGTCGGTGCGGGACGCGCGAGCGTCAGATATCCCAAACCCACGTCCATCAGGAAGCCGAGCCGTCCTCGAATTTCCTTTAAAAGTTCCTCCGCGATGAACGCCTCACGTTCTGGAAGTTCCAACGCTGTGAAGAATTGCGTCGCATCCTGAATAGACATTTCAAGGATATTGGTTATGGGCGTATCATCTATTGTTATGGCTTTTATCCAAGAATTAAGTCGGGTTCCCTCACATTCCCGACACGGCATTTTGACGAAGTAATCAGGGAAGTCATCTTCATCGGCTTCATCATCATCTTCAAGGTAATACTTCTGCTCTTCAGCGGGGATGATACCGTGAAAGTGGACGCGATATCGCCGACGTTGTTTTCGTTTTTTTTGTCTGCTTTTCCCAGGGGTAGTGATCGTGAGGACAGCGTCCCCGGTGCCGTAAAGGATAGCGTGCTGCTGTTCTCGTGTGAGTTCCTTCCAAGGGGTCTTGATGTCAAATCCGAGGTGTTTTGCGAGTGCTTCAGCGATGGCTTTCTCTGTCGCTCGTTTTTGTGTGTTAAGAGGTCCCCATAGACTTATAGCACCTTGCATAATGGAGAGGGTATCATCAAGGATGACCAACTGCGGTAAGATTCCCATTTGCACACCCAAACCCCTGCAGTTTCCGCACATGCCATCGGGATTGTTGAAAGAGAAGTGGCGCGGTTCCGGTTTCACAAAACTAATCCGACAGTGGGAACAGGTGTAGTCTCTACTAAAGAGCAGGTCATCTTCTTCTGCAAGAAATGGGGATGCGTCACCTTCAGTCGGAATAATTTGCACGAGCATGCTCCCGTCTCCGCGAGCGAGTGCTGTGTTCACGGCTTCAGTAACGCGCGGTTCGATACCGTCTTTGATAATGATCCGATCGATGATGAGATCGATATCGTGGCGTTGATTACGGCTGAGGGCGAAGCCTGGGCGAATTTCGTGTATTTCGCCATCAACGCGTAATCGGGCAAAACCCGCGCTACGTAGGTCTTCGATCTCTTTTTCATGTGCACCGCGGGAACCTCTGGCGATTGGGGCTAAGATGATGAGCCTTGTACGTTCCGGGTAGTTGAGCAAAGTATTGACGATGTCCGCAGCGGTTTGCGAACCGACTTCACGTCCGCAGTCGGGACAGTGGAATTGTCCGACACGCGCATAGAGCACACGCAAATAGTCGTAGATCTCAGTCACGGTAGCGACCGTGGATCGTGGATTATGTCCTGTTGATCCCTGACTGATAGCAATAGAAGGGGATAATCCGATGATCTCGTCTACATCCGGTTTGCCGAGTTGCCCTAAGAATTGCCGCGCGTATGCCGATAGGGATTCAATGTATCGCCGTTGTCCTTCAGCATAGACAGTATCAATCGCCAGTGAAGATTTACCGGAACCGCTAACGCCGGTGAAGACGATGAGTTTATCTTTTGGCAGTTGGATGTCAATATTTCTTAAGTTGTGTTCTCGCGCACCTTGTACGTGAATTGACTCTTCTGTCATAGTCGTCTAATTCCTGTTTTTTATGCCTGCTAAACTTGGGCTAAGTTTGCATGGTTACATATCTATAAAGCCACCCAGATCTTTGAGTTTACGGGCATCTCTGCGCCAGTCGGCTTTAACCGTTACGTACAGTTCTAAAAAGACGCGGGCATCTAAGAATTTTTCAATATCGGTTCGTGCGAGTTCCCCAATGCGTTTGATTAACTTACCCCCTTTGCCGATGATAATTTGCTTCTGTGTCTGCCGTTCTGCATAGACGATGGCGCGGATATAGATAATTTCACCTGATTTGTTCGTCTGGCGTTTTTCAAACTCTTCGACCACAACAGCGGAAGCGTAAGGGATCTCGCGTTGCGTCAGGAGCATGATTTTCTCACGGACCGTCTCGGCGATGAAAAACCGTTCCGGGAGATCGCTGAGTTGATCCTCTGGAAAATAGTGCGGTCCCAGGGGTAGATAGGCTTCAATCTGCTCAAGAAGAAGTGGGACACCATCGGCAGTTAAGGCAGAGATCGGGATTATATGCGCAAATTCAAATTTTTGGCTGTAGTCTTCAAAGATAGGAAGGAGCGTTCGTTTTTCGACGAGATCTACTTTATTGAGAACGAGAATTGTCGTCGATTTAACGCGTTTGAGACGTTTTAGAATTGTATCTTCAATATCGGGGTTTCGGCGCGTGACATCAATTACGAAGAGTACGACATCAGCATCCCCTAAGGCACTATACGCTGTTTTGACCATTTCGCTCTGTAGGCGATATTTAGGGTTCATCAGCCCCGGGGTATCGACAAAAATGATTTGATGGGTGTCCGTGGTGAGAATCCCACGAATCTGGTTACGCGTTGTTTGCGGTTTCGGGGTAACAATCGCTAATTTCTGCCCCAAGATAACATTAAGCAACGTCGATTTCCCGACGTTAGGGGCACCGATAATGCTAACGTAACCAGATTTGAAGTTTTGGATTTCGTCCATAATGCTCGAAGATAGAGAGTTGTGATGTCCTTCAAAGTAGGGGAGGTGAAAGCGTATAAGGTTCCAATTCAAGCTGCTCTAACCTTGTCATGCCTTTGTTAAGACTCAGCCGCCGGTTTTGATAATCCTTCAATGTGTTCGCTAATCCACTCATGAATTAATGCCCGTGGAGAGATGCCGCGCGCCTTCGCGATCGCGTTAACGATTTTAGCGTCTTTTGGTGTTAATGGAACGGTGACCCCGGGCTGAAAAACATGATCATGTACCTCTTCAAGCTGGTCCTCAAAATCAGTTAAGTCGTTTGTATCCCAGAACTCGGCGAGTTCCTGAATTGAATCTGTTTGTGGAATTTTTTTAGGTTCCATTTGTTTCTCCAACGTCTATACTGCCGTAGAAAACTTCTTCAACTTCATCTGGGCGGACGTTGTGTCGCGCGATATGATCGATTCTATCTTGGGGCCAGAGTAACTCGCGTACTCTCATAAATTTTTTCCATATCGCGACTATATAACCGCCTTATTATAATAGCACAGTACGAATGGTTAATTCAATTTAAAATTCACTGAAAGTTTGCTTAATCAGTTAGGCGTTTTGTTCTTCAATTTGGTGCAGTGCTTCACTGATGTAGCGGCGGATCCATTCGCTTTCGGTGGTTTCTGCGAGTGCATTGAGTGCGGAGATGGCTTGCGGGCTGCCAATTCTGCCTAAAGCAACAATCGCGGCGGAGCAGACCCCTCTATCGCTGTCTGTTATACTGTGTATCAGTGCCTCTATTATCTGGACCGGTGGTGTTGAAAACCGATCCTCGGTGAGTCCTAATTCTCCGAGCGCGACAGCGGCGGCGCAGCGCATGTCGGGTTCTTCATCTTGTAAGAATGGGATCAGGACATCAATGGCGCGGGCATCACGGATCTTACCGAGGGAAGAGATGGCGAATCGGCGGACGGTTGAGTTGTTATCGGTTAAGGCATCAATGAGCGGCGCGACGGCGTGGACATCACCGACACCGCCTAACCCTTCAGCGGCGTAGGCACGCATTTCTGCAGACTCCGATCGCAGTTTTCGCAATAACACGTGCGTCGGGATATATCGCCAATTCCGAACGGGACCGTCTCGGTGTGAGAGCCAATTGATGAACTTGCGGGCTTTTTGTTGTAGAGACAGACTTGAACCGGCATCTACAGTTTCGCGGGTCATCGTGCCACCTCGCTCGCTATTTTTTACGCTAAGCAATAGGCATTATAGCATATATCGGATTGAATCGCAAATTGTTTTTACGGCCTGACATACTCCCAAGCCTAAAGGCAAGGGGTTCTTTTGTTCCTTTTAGGAACATTCCTTGGGGTGAGCCAAGGCAACATGAACTTTAGGGACTATAAGTCTAAAGCCCAAGGGCGGTGTCATGCGGTCAGGGACCTTTTCCGCCACTACGGGGACACCAAAGTGCCCCAGATACTTTTGTCGGATATTAATAGCACCTACACCGTCGCGGTGATACTTGAATCCACATTCGCACGTGTAGTTTCGGGTGTTAGGTTTCTTTCGGTTGCCACACTTCGGGCAAGTTTGGGAGGTATAGGATTCGTCAATGACTTTGACTTTGATACCTAACGCTTTTGCCTTGTAGGTGATCAACTCCGCAATCTTACCGAAAGCCCACTGGTGGAGTTTTTGGTTCGTCTTTTTGCCATAGTCAATATGCTTTCGGATACCTGTGAGGTCTCCAAGCACAATCGTGCCGATACCTTTGACATGA
>VXXH01000857.1 GCA_009835515.1 Candidatus Poribacteria bacterium | reverse complement strand
TCTGACAATATGAGAACCCATTTTAAATTAATTAATCCTGCAAGCGGTGATATGTCAGATATAGCATTGCTCTTAAGGTCTAACCTGTTCAAATTTATTAAGTCCTTGAGAGGCGATAAGTCGGAAATCTGATTGTTGCCAAATTCAAGTTGTTCCAGATTTATTAAGTTCTTGAGAGGCGATAAGTCGGAAATCTGATTATTCCAAGCTTTAAGTTCATGCAAATTTATCGCAAACTCAAGTCCTGTCAGATCGCTAATTCCCATATCTCCCATCCAGAGTGTACCTCGCAAGGTTGCCATATCCTCTACAGTAATTACGGCATTGGGTGCTTTACCAAGTGCTTCCTCAACCACTCCGCGGAGGTTATCATCGGGAATGTTAACAGACTGTCCCGGGATAAGTTCCGGACGTTGCACAACTGGAGGCAGGACGCTATCAGGAGTATTCAACGCAGCAATCACATCGTCAAAGTTAGAAGTCCACGCATCCCGTTTTACCGTGCCGTTCACATCTATAAGCGTTTGTAATCCCAAGTTTTTCAGGCTTTGCTTCTCACGTATCTGTGTGAGGAATGCCTCCGTCTCTAATCCGACTGCGGCTGCAGCGTCCGACGCACTTAGCGGTGCTTGAAACAACTCATGAAACCGTTGGATCGGTTCGTTTTCATGTTGCTTGAAGAATCGCTGTCTGGATGCGTCATCCGCAAATGGACCCCCAATCTTTTCCAGTGCCTGCTGGAACCTAACGGTATCTTTTTGCAGCAGCTCATCAAGCACCGACTGCTCAGGATACAAGCGGAGTGCCTGCTCTTTGTTATACGGCGGGTTCTCATCCTGTTCAATCGCAGCACGCACACTATCTTTAAACGTTTTCATGCCTTGTGTATGGCACCCGATACACGAGAGCCCATTCCGAACCGTAGGGTCGCTCGCTGCGGGGTTAGAAACGATGTCAATCGGTGCATCGTCCAGTCGGTTACCGTTCGCATCAACCAGCAAGTACGCCTGCAACCCATTGGGTAGATTAAAGACAATTTCGCCACCGTCGTGTGTGAAATCAAGCGGATAGGTAAAGATGTTCTGAGACTCCGCACTCCCCGCGAAGTCATAACTTTTCCAATACGCACCATATCGGGACGTGTGGCGTTCCACAACGCGATTGTGCCGTGAAACACCCGAATCGTTGAAACCCGCACGCCAGACATCTATCCCCGGGGCGTTCCTGATATTACTCTCAACATTTACCGCCAATTGTGTCTCTAACGCCCCGTCTGTTTGTGGAAGGTCTAAAATGTCGTGATAGAGTGGTGGCAAGGAAGCGGTTGCGAGAAACCAATCGATATGGACAAACGGCACTGTGCTGCCCGTTTCAGTCTGCAGTTGTGTCAGTTTTTCAAGGAGACCGGCTTGTGTTTCGGGATCAAAATCAATGCTGTACGGATATGCCTGCTCAATTTGTGGCCAGACCTCAGTTGTGGTATTCCATTCGTAACGCCGTAGGTCAATATGGAAGATTGTTTGTGCTTCATCAATGGGTGTTGGGTTAGAGATCTCAAACTTCCACGAGAGGCTGTTTATCAGTTTAGAGAGCGCGATCCGATAGTCGCTGAGGGTCTCAGGCGTTTCACCTGCATTATAGAGATGCGTCATTGTAAAATACCGTGCAGAGGGACGGTCAAAAGGATCCAGCGACTTTAGATGGGTTTGGATGGTATCAAGTATTGTATCCGTGGTTATGAAATTGATGTCGCGCTGCACATTCCAATCTGGCGCGCCTGCGGCAATCCAATGGGCAATTGTTTCAACGGCTTCTGGTGAAAGTGGTGGTAGGTTGAGCGGCATTTGTGGACCATTCTCAGTAGGTCCAAGGAGTCGTTTATAGAACTCTGAGTTTTCTGGGTCTCCTGGAATGACGACCTGAGTATCAATAAGCGCGGTGCGGTCAAGCAAGAGTGCTTCCTTAAAGGAGCCGGATGGTCCATGACAATTCAAACAACTTTGTTGAAAAATAGCGGACACCTGTTGTGCGAGGTTTTCTTGGGCATCTGCTGTTGCAAACGCTAATCCGACACATATTAGGATGACTATGGGGAGGTATCTGCCGATTTTCACGAATCAATCTCCTTAGGACTTACAAAAATTAAACGTAGAATGGTATCTTTTGCTGAAAAGACAGGATTTCGTTGTATTTAACCCCCTAAATCCCCCTTATCAGGGGGACTTTAAGAAGAAATGCGTAAGTCCTATCCTATTTGGTTGTTTCCAGACGTTCAAGTGCTGCGCGTAGTTTTTCGAGTTCGGCTTCGGCGCGTTGGGCACGAGATTCCGCGTCCTGCCGTGCCAGGAATTCTTGTGCTACGCGGGTTTCCGCATCGCCTACGCGTTCTTGAGAAGTAAATAACCACGCAGACTTAACAGGATCATATAAACGCAGCACCTCCTCATGTTCACCCAACTCCAAGCCTAACACTTCAAAAAGGATCCGTCCGTTCGCAAACGGTATCTCCTCATAAGCTTCACCGACAAGTCGGAACCCAACGAAATACGGATCAATCTCGTGATACGGATCATAGATGCAATACGCTTTGACCCGCAGAATCTTGGCGTAAATCTCCATCTTCTCGTTGAAGTCTCTCGTGTATGTGCTTGGACTCGCAACTTCTAACACAAAATCAAGGGTCGGTGGCTGTTCCCAAGTTTTATAGGTTCGGAGTTCTTTTTTTGACAATCCGCGCACCATGAACACATCTGGAGAGACGCTCTTCCGAGGATTCCCTTCTTCGTAATACAGTAGCATGTTCCCAGCGATATACACATCTGGACTTTCATAGAAATGGCTTCGCAGGATATCCATGCAATCTATCATCACTTGCTGATGTTTCGGCGTTTCTGCCATCGGCTCTCCGTCTGATTCGGGATAGACGAGTGTCGGGGCAGGGCGTATTTTCTCTTGCATCGTTCTATTTCCTGAATGGGTTGTCAGTGTTCAGTTGTCGGTTGTCAGAAGAATAGTTGTCAGTTGTCAGTACGATTTTTTTCTACGAAAAAATCTTTCAGTTTTCAGTTAAAAGGACTCTTGTAACTGACAACTGTTAACCATTAACCACTTCAACCGACAACCGATAGCGGATAAAAATTTTCTTATCTTAACCGTCTACATCAACGCGGATAGAGAGTTCTTCTAACTGATCATTCGATACAACAGAAGGCGCGTGCGTCAGCGGGCAGAGTCCTTGTTGCGATTTCGGGAACGCGATGACTTCTCGAATGTTCTCCTCGTTCCGCATTAGCATTACCATCCGGTCAAGTCCGGGCGCGATGCCAGCGTGTGGCGGTGTGCCATACGCCAATGCGTCTATGAAATAACCGAACCGACTTTCGACCTCTTCTGGTGTAATGTTCAGAATATCAAACACCTTCTGTTGAATGTCCCATTGGTGGATTCTGACACTTCCGCTACAGATTTCGTAGCCATTGCACACGAGATCGTAGTGTTGGCTCTGAACCTTCCCAGGGTCGGTATCTAACAGCGGTAATGTCTCTTCTGTTCCACCAGTGAACAGGTGATGAAACGGTTCGTAACGATTCTCTTCCTCGTTCCACTCAAAGAGTGGGTAATCGACAATCCACAAGAAGTTATATTGGGATTCATCGATAAGATTGAGTTTTTTGCCGAGATGGAGACGGAGGTAGCCGAGCGCGTCGGCGACGACCTTCGGCTTGTCAGCGACGAAGAACATAATGTCGCCGGGTTGTGCGCCCGTTCGTTCTTGTGCCGTTTCGAGCTGCTCCGTCGTGAAGAACTTGACGATTCCTGATGAGAAACCCTCAGTCGTGACTTTGACCCATGCCAAGCCTTTCGCTCGGTAGGTGGCAACAAACGCGGTTAGGTCGTCAATGTCTTTGCGCGAAAAGTCCTCACCACCGGGTACGGCGATGGCTTTAACCTGTCCACCGCTGGCTAATGTCCGTGCGAATACTTGGAAGTCGCAATCTGCCATGACATCGGACAGGTCTGTGAGTTCCATACCGAACCGCGTGTCGGGTTTGTCGTTTCCGAACCGTGCCATGGATTCGTGGTAAGGGAGCCTTAGAAACGGGGTTTGGACAGGTATATCACCTGCGTCCTCAAATATCCGTTTCATCAATCCTTCGGTTACCGCAAGCACATCGTCTGTGTCAGCGAAGGACATCTCAATATCAAGCTGCGTGAACTCCAACTGCCTATCGGAACGGGTATCCTCATCGCGGAAGCATCGCGCAATCTGGAAATATCGATCGACACCGCTCATCATGAGGATCTGCTTGAATTGCTGTGGTGATTGCGGGAGTGCGTAAAACCTACCCGGATAGTGCCGACTTGGGACAAGTACATCACGTGCGCCTTCAGGCGTGCTGTTCATCAAGATAGGTGTCTCAATCTCAAGGAAGCCCTGCTCGTTCATATAGTTGCGCGCCGCGAGTGCTGCTTTATGCCGCATCGCCAGCGTCTTTTGCATCTCAGGTCTGCGTAGGTCAATGAACCGGTAGCGCATCCGAATATCTTCCGCGACATCAATATCGTCTTCAACAGGAAACGGCGGTGTCTTAGCAGTATTGAGAATACTGAGAGAATCCACAGCGACTTCAATTTCGCCTGTATCGAGTTCAGGGTTGACCGTGCCTTGATAGACGATAAGACCCGCTTCTTCGTTCTCAATGTGATATGTCCGATTGTTTTCGACATCGGTGAGCAGCCATCGCTCACCTTGGACTCGAGTGGCTACCTCAATTTCTTCGGAGAGCGTATATTTGGTATCTACATCCGAAAATAGCGCTCGGAATGCTGCGGACAAATTGCCATCAACGAGATCTGTTTGATAAGCCGCGTCAGCGTGCAAAAGCAATTCACCAGGTTCACGTTCGCGGACAGTGCCACTGACGTTCAGGACGAATTCGCTTCTAACAGCGTCCGCAATGGCGTGCGCTTTTTCATCAATCTGTGGATCAAAGACGACTTGTGTAATGCCAGTTCTGTCGCGTAAATCGACAAAGATGACACCGCCGTGGTCGCGACGGCGTTTGACCCAACCGTTGAGTTGCGCGGTGGTCCCCGCGTCGGTTAGACGTAGATCACCACAATAGTGGCTCCGTTTTAGACAAGGTGATGTGGCTTCTTGGGTTTCTTGAGACATTGTTAGATATTCCCTTGCTTGTTTACTGGATGCAAGGGTTCCTCCTCTTAAGAATTCCCCACCATTTTTAGGGTAGGGCATTTTGGACTATTAAACACCAAATCGTTTCTGAAATTCACAAATTGCGTCTGTCTAAAGGGCAGGACGGTTCAAATAATTAGCTGTGATCACATCAGAAACGGTGGATATTTCATATTAGTGGACGGCAGCCACGCCCATCCAGCGCGTGCCTACTATTTTGCCTTGTTATTTTTTCGAGTGCGTAAATCCTAAGGTTTTATTTTTTTAGTTGTTCCAATTCGTTTTGGATCTGTTCTCTGATATGTAAGTCATTCGGATCCGGGTTGACTTGGATGATTTTATCAAGTGCTTTCAAAGCATTGTTATAATACGCTACCTGTTTTTGCGGTTGATCCATGGCGGCGTGAACGTTTCCAAGGACATAGTGGGAACGCCACGAATTGGCATCTGCAGCAATACCTTTCTGTCCATATCTTTCGGCTGCCTCTACATTTTCTAATATTAAGTGGAGCCGTGCCATTGCGGCGAAAATTGGTGCGGGTAAATCAGGGGCTTGTTGTTCTAAGCGTTCATAAGTGCGGAGTGCTTCTTTGTAGCGTTCTTGACGTTCATAAAGCGGTCCTAAAATTAGGTAGACATCAGATCGACTCGGTTCGTGTCTGAGGAATTCCTCAAGTTCCCGTGATGCTTTTTCAAGTTCACCTCGTTTCTCGTATAAGATCCCCAAGTGCAGATGCCCCTCACTGTCGTCAGGATTTTGCGCCATTGTCCGCTGGATCTCTTGTTGCATCCGCTGAAGTTCTTCCTGATCACCTTCGCGAATCAAGCCTGAAACGACACCGAAATTATAGCGGATTGTTTCGTCAACTGGGTTGAGTTCGACGGCTTCGTTCATGAGATTTGCAGCGTTTTGGTACTGCCCACGGGCGTAAGCAATCTGTCCACGAATTAATTTTTGAGTGGCTCTAAAGTAGGTATCCAATCTCTCACGAGCGATTCTTTTTTCGGCGAGGGTCGTGCCGTAGTTTGTGAGATACGGTAACACACGTTCCCGATATCCAGCCATGCCTTTGACGTTTTGCGTTGTTGTGCCTACGAGGTCTGCGCCGTGGAAGAATTCCAGCCGAGGGCGGTTGTCTGTGTGGATAGGCCCAACGCCGACGTATTTGTGCACTGTCTCCGGTCCCATCATAAATGAATCAATTAGAGACATGCCGTCAAGATCATCGGCGGCGAGACCTGCGCGGATATTCGCTATCTGTGCGCGGCTTATGAAGTTTTTGTAGTCAATCGAAAGTGGTTCACGCGTACCGATGAGAATCACGAAATCGGGTGTATATTTATACCAGAGCGTTGTCTCAGGAAACACCTCGACGAACGTGCGGACAATCATTTTGTAGTGTGCTTCCGGCAGCCGATGCAACGGTACCCATTGGCACATGATACCGTCTTCTGTGAGAATTTTACGGCACAAACGGTAAAAATCCGCAGTGTAGATATTAGAACTCCCAGCAATTAAAAGAGGATGGATGATACCTGTTGAGATCATGTCGTATTTCGTCTTCGTCATTAGAATATGGTTGCGTCCATCGTTGAGTTTGTAGTTAAATTGCGGATTTTCAAACACATTTTCGTTGACGTGCGTAAAATACTTTTGGGCTGCGGAGAGCACACCGCTTGACAACTCTATCGCATCAACCTGTACACCGTGTTGTGTTATCGAATGTGAGGTGAGTCCCATACCAAATCCGACGACGAGTGCTCGTTTCGGACGCGGGTGCAATAATAACGGCAGATGCGCGATGACGCGATGCGATGGCGAATCCCAACGCGAGGCATCCGCTGCTTGATTTGTATCCACATAGAGACGATAGACACCTTCATCATCTTTCAGTGTTGTTACCGTGGCATCCACCTCTTCATTGTAATCAACAAGCGTATCACCGGGACGTTGGGTTTTGAAAATCGCGCTCTTCAGGAACAGCGGTTGATTCACCGTGAGCAGTAGGATTATCGCTAACCCTGCGTTGAGGATCGGCATCCCGACACCTATTCCTTGTAGAAGTGATTTTCCGGTCTCGGTCTGCCACCCACTTCTCAAGATCAGCAGACACCCGATACCTGAGTTCAAAGCCACCGTTAAGACAATACTCGGACGGATGCCCAAGAGTGGAATCAGAATAAACCCTGCACAGAACGACCCTAAAATGCTTCCGACTGTGTTGACTGCATAGACGTTTCCGATGCTTTTACCGAGTTGGCGTGCGCTACCGGTGTAGATTTTCGTTACCAGCGGAAAACTTGCCCCCATCAGAAATGTCGGCAGGCACATCACGAGGAAGCAGGAGAAGAATGTCCAGAACCTACTTGCACCGAAGGTAGACTGGAACGCACGGCTCATCCCATACAACCCCTCAAACGCGGGCATCAGGATCAGCGCGAAGAGTCCGATGCCGAGTTGGGCGATGCCGAAGATTGCGATAGGTTGTTTAATTCTGTCAACCCAGCGCGCAAGCACTATGCTCCCCAAAGCGATGCCGAACAGGAATGCCGCGAGCATCGTCGCGAACGCATAGGTCGTGCTACCGAGGAAGAAGACCATGATACGGGTCCACAACACCTCGTAAGCCAAAGCACAGAAGCCTGAGATGCCTATTGCCCACAGAACCAAGAATCTCTCAGGTTGATGCGTGACATCTTCAGACTCCAGTTGTTGTGTTTCTTCTTGAGGTTCGTCTGCTTCTGTTGCTAACGCCTTCCGTGCTAACACTATCGCAATTGCTGCGACAGCAAAATTGATAGCGATGCCAACGCCGAGAGTCCATCGGATACCTAACGCCTCAATTAGGAAAAATCCTGCTGCCACAGTGCCGATGACTGCACCGAATGTGTTCAGGGCGTATAGGATCCCGATGTTTGTACCGAGCTGCTCCAGTCTTTTCACAAAGAAACGGGTCAGCACTGGCAACGTGCCACCCATCAATGTGGACGGGATTAACAAGACACCGAACGTCAACACGAATCGGATGAGTGAGAGCGTATAGAATTCTGATGTGATATTGCGATGGATCAGGACATAGAGTGCGCCCAGTACGGTTAAGATAAGTGGCCAGACAAGGCAGAACGCACCGATACCGGCTTCCAAGAGTGCGTAAATCCGCAACGGTGATTGCGTGCTTTCGTCAATCTTCTTCCCGAAGTAGTAGCTGCCGAGCGCGAGTCCACCCATGAACGCTGTCAGGACAGTACTCGTTGCGAAGACGGTGCTACCGAAGATGAGCGTCAGCTGCCGCATCCAGATGACTTGATAGATGAGGCCGCTGGCACCGGAAAAGATAAAGATGAGCCAAACAATGGGTTTGATGTATCGCATTTTTCGTCTGTTCTATAAACATTTTGCACTTATCGAACTATCCAATTTCTA
>VXXH01000775.1 GCA_009835515.1 Candidatus Poribacteria bacterium | reverse complement strand
GTCCATAATTATTGAAACACATCAAATCGAAGCGATTCTGATATTATGCCCATGATAAAGAGGTGTTTTGGCTGGGGTGTCTCTTCCTTCTAAGGGGTTATCTTCTTAAAAGTGTTCGCTTATTTGCGGATTTTACTATAACACGATGATAGCACAATTTCGGCGTAACGCGCAAGCCAAAATTAACAAATCCCTTTTTCGCCTCTTGACATCTAAGGCAGATGCTGCTAAACTGCAAACTAACTGAATTGATGGGTTTGTAGGTGCTGCCTGCAAGCCCGTAGTATAAAGAAAGTAAGATTGCGATTACGCCTCACAGGAGACACGCATGAATATCCGATTTGAAGGCATTTTTACACCCACCGTAACGCCACTTGACGAAAAAGAACGCGTTGATGAACGCGGGTTCGTCAATCAACTGAACCGTCTGATTAACAGCGGTGTTCACGGTATCTATCTACTCGGGAGTTCGGGTGAATTTACGACGTTAACAAATACAGAACGCGAGCGCGCAATGGACATCGCTCTCAAAGCAATCGGGGGTCGCGTCCCGGTTATCTGTTGTGTCATGGATACAAGTACACAACGCGTCATCCAAAACATTGAAATCGCTGAACAGTTCGGCGTTAATGCAGTCGCTGCGACACCGGGTTACTATTATCCCTCCACCGACGATGCGGATCTGATTGAATTCTATCAGACAGTTGCCGCGAGTACAAAACTCCCCGTTTTCATCTACAATATCCCGTCTACTGTTAAAACCTTCATCAAGCCGCAGGTCATTGTTGAACTTGCAGAGACCTGTGAGAATATCGTCGGGGTTAAGGACAGTACCGGCGATTGGACGAACTCCCTCGATCTCATAGCACGTCTCGGGGAACGGACGGACTTCTCTATCTTCCTCGGTTCGCATGTCGCACTCGGTGCAGCCCTTTTATTCGGCGCGGACGGGGGTGTTGTCTCAATTGCAAACGTCGCCCCGAAAGAATCTGTCGCGCTCTACCATGCCGCGAAGGCACGCGATATTGATGAAGTCCACCGGTTACAAAAGTGGATGCTCCGGCTCAGTAAGATGTATACCTACGGACAAGGGGTCAGCGGTATGAAAGCATGTCTCGAAATTCTGGGGGTCTGCAGCGCACGCACGACGAGTCCACTGCTACCACTCGGTGATACCGAGAAAGCGGAACTCCGGGAATTGCTAACCGAGTTGGGAGTGCGTGAATAATGGAAATACAGCCGATCCGAAAACCAGTAGATGCCACGATAGAGGTACCGGGTTCTAAAAGTTATACTAACCGAGCGTTGTTGGTCGCTGCAATGGCACGCGGTGTTTCAACACTGACGGGTGCACTCTTTAGCGACGATACGCGTTATATGTCCGCGTCGCTGCGAAAACTCGGGGTCAAAATTGATGCCGATGAAAAACAAGCAAGGTTTGATGTCCACGGAAACGGCGGCGAAATCCCTGTTTCGGGGGCTGACCTCTATATCGGGAACTCAGGCACCACTTCCCGTTCATTGACTGCCTACGTTTCACTCGGACATGGAAAATTCGTTATTGATGGCGATGAACCGATGCGCCACGGGCGACCTATCGCTGACCTACTTGACGCACTCAGGCAAATTGGGGGGTCGGCGTGCACTGAATTTGAGAACGGACATCTCCCTGTCATCGTCGAAGCAAACGGACTTGAAGGTGGGAAAACCCAGTTGGATATCAGTAAAAGCAGCCAGTTCTTAACAGCACTGCTCCTCATCGCCCCTTATGCAAAAAACGGCATGGAGATTGAGGTTCTCGGTGACCGAACAATGCCTTATATTGACATCACACGATCCGTCATGGCAGCGTTTGGTGTGCAGGTTATGAGCGAAGACTACAAGTTCTTTCGGATTGAAGGTGGACAGCAGTATCAGCCGCGGGCCTATAACATAGAACCGGATGCCTCTAACGCCTCTTACTTCTTTGCTGCCGCTGCGCTTACCGGTGGACGTGTCACTGTCCAACACCTAAATTTAGATTCCGCACAAGGGGATCTCCAGTTTTTACAGATCTTAGAACAGATGGGCTGTCAGACCACCGTTGCTAACACAGGTATTACCGTTACCGGACCGCGCCAATTAAAAGGGATTGATGTCGATATGCGGACGATCTCGGATACTGCCTTGACCCTCGCGGCGATTGCGCCCTTCGCCGATAGCAGGGTAACCATCCGAAACATTGAGCATACGCGTTGGCAAGAGACCGATCGGATTCATGCCATGGTGACCGAGCTTCGGAAGTTAGGCGTGCCTGTCATTGAGCACCAAGACGGACTCGAAATCTCACCGGCACTGATTACCCCTGCAGCAATTGATACCTACGAAGACCACCGCGTAGCGATGGCATTTTCGCTCATTGGCTTAAAAACACCGGGGATCCAGATTAATAATCCAGAGTGTGTCAGCAAGACGTTCCCTAATTATTTTCAGGTATTTGAACAACTGTATGTGTAAGTTGTGGGGGAGAGAATTGCATGCGCCTTTTAGGCATAGCCATTCTAAGTGGAATACTCTGTCTATTTTACCCGCAAGTAGCGCGCTCTGCCGAGATTACAGTCGTTGACAATAGCATCTTCGTCAAAACAGATACTTATGAAGTCCAATTTACCGATGGCGTTATCACCCAACTCTCCAACAAACTGACAGAGGAAGTCTATACATTACCGCTCGGCATCGGTGGTATACCTACGGGTATTGGTGGACGTAGCGGATTGCTAAGGAAAAACGGCGAATCTTTCTGGACAGACCAAGCGACGCTAATAGAAGCAAGGAAAATCGCGCCCCTCAAAGCAGAAATTGTATGTGGGCAGGGACAAAACGAGATTCGGTTGTTCATAGCTGTCGATGAAAGCACGAACGATCTCCTAATTGAACAAGAAGGTATTTCTGACACAACTGGGGTCTATGGGATTCAGTGGGGCTGTGGGAATCTGGACACGAAGAATGTGGCCCTTATCCTCCCAGCGCAAGGTGGGCAAGTTATTGATGCCGCGTCTCCAAACACTTCTGGGAGTTTCGACTATCCTGAGCATTGGGAGGCACAGCTCGCAATTATTCAAGCGGGGCAGGGCGGTTTTTATGTTCGCGGGACAGATGAGACTTTTCAGTTTAAAGCACTCCATTACGAAAAAGATATAGAGAGTTTCGCACTCAATTTTGAAACCCAAAACCAAGCACCCTTCGACGCACTTACATCCGCGAAATCTGGCACATGGCGGTTGAATACTTATGCTGGCGATTGGCGTGTGCCCGCCCGACAGTATCGGGACTGGATGGAACAGACCTTCAATCCGAGAAAATTGACAGAAATGCCTGCATGGGTTTCCGAGATCGGTTTGGTTGTTATCTATCACGGTCAGGAAATTGCCTTATTGAAGCCGTTAGCAGCGCAGATAGATCCGACAGAGACCTTGCTGTATTTGACGCAGTGGCGAAAAGACGACTACGATACCAATTATCCGGAGTATACAGCATCCGAAAATTTTGGCGATTTCCTTGATGCTGCGCGTCAACACGGATTTCGGGTCATGCTTCACACCAATTTCTCCGGTGTCGCTCCGTACCATCCGCTCTATGCTACGCTTCAGCAGTATCAATTTCGGGACCGGTGGAGTGGCAACCCCATCGGTTGGTTTTGGGATCGAATTGAAGAACCCGGACGACACGCCTTTATTAATCCTGCGAGTTCTGAATTTAGGAAAATCTTCGTCCAACAATTAACGGATGTATCACAGAAATATCGGATTGATGCCTTTCATCTGGATGTTAGCCTTATCGCAAAAAACGACGCAAACGGTTTGATAGAGGGATTGAATTCGGCACAAGGGAACGTCCAACTGCATACGGAATTGACGGAAGCCATGCCGCAGGTCGTTTTCGGTGGTGAAGGACTTCATGAGGTCACCTTCTGCCGGGAGAGTTTTGCACAACGTCTAATATACTCGCTGGATATTAAACCGCACCCTATCAGTACGTTTCTGTTTTCTCCTTATACTTTACTCTATGGACATTTGGGATTGCCAAACCCGGATATCGGTCCCGAACTCTATCAAGAACACCTAAATTTGTATGAAAATTGGGGCGTTTTGCCGACACTTCGTCTCTGGTCGGTAGAACAGTTACCCGAAGATCATCTCGGAACACAGCAGTTACTCTCGCTCGCTAGGGCTTGGCAAAAATTGGGTTTCAAACCTGATTTTGAAACGGATTGGGGAACGGAAACGCTTTTTCAATATATAGGAAAAGGCGGTGAAGTCGCAGCACTTCAAAAAACAGACGGGCGGGTTACGTTCGTTCTGCCGGAGAACGGCATCGGGTATGAAAGAATCTTTGGCGTGACGCAGGTGAAAACCGAGCGAAGCCTTCCACATTGTCTCTCTTACAATCAGACAACGCTCCTCGGATTAAATCCTAAAAAACCTTATTTCTTGAGTGATACCCCTCGCGATTTTTCGCAAGTGCATATTAACGCCTTGCCAGAAGATGTTTCCCTAACAGCCTCGCGTGTGACGGAAAATGCTGCTCTATTTCGGCTCGAAAGAACGAATACATCTCATGAAATTGATTTGTTGTCACAGTTTCATCTCATGCGGACGGGCATTGTCTTGAATTCGGAAGAATTGCCACGACAGAGAGGTGCCACTTTCCAACCCGTTGCGGCTTCTATCGCCGGAGTTCACAAGGCTGCAATTCACGCCCATCCGCCGTATCAAGGTATCAGCGGGGACGCATTCGGTGAATGGACGCTCTCACTACCGGAGAGTCCCAATGTTCATTTAGAATTCGACATTGGGTTGCGGGACGGCTCTGCAGGTTCCGATGGCGTAACGTTCATCATTACTGTACAAGGTGAAGATATTTTTCACCAACATTATAACAGACAGCAGTGGGAACATTTCAGTCTTGATTTGACACCCTATCGGAACCAACAGATTAGACTCCGATTGACGACGACACCCGGTCCCAATGGAAATGGCGCGTGGGATTGGGCTGTATGGGGAAACCCTAAGATTGTCTCTGAACCCACAGATCCGATGGTAGAAGTAGAGGTCTTCCTACCCAATGAACCGATGCAAAGTTTTACTGAGACATTGAGACATCAAGGAAGCGGACAGTACACCTTTGAAACCGAGCTGCCTGCCCAAGTGCTTTTTTTCTTCAATACGCCGCAACAGGTGGAGGGAATCTATAATCTGAGAGATGCGCAATTCGTTGCTGGACTCCAGTATGATGGTGTATTCCGACTCGGAAGTGTTTGGGGTTCAGGTCAACGAATGACATTAACTGCCAGAGGCGTGAGTAAGGAGACAATTTCCGCACATCCACCCCCTAATGGACAAACTATTCTCCAATTTTTATTGTCCTTACCTCACGCCCAAGCATTGACATTCTCTTTTTCGATGGGGGTACCCGATAGAAATTGTAGTCTTGATGGACTGTTCTTTAAAGTGTTTCTCAACGGTGAGGTGCGATATGAACACTTCGCATTCAACACACCCGGTTGGGTCGACGCAGAAATCTCTCTATCTGAATCCGGGGGTGAAACCGTATTACTGGAATTGGTAACTGATTCCATTGAAAGCGCAACCTGCGACTGGGCACACTGGGCAAATTTAATGATTACTCCTAAAGACTTTAAACCCAATGGTGATGCCAGCGATTAGGCTTTAAACATCAAAGACTAATCAAACCTAAATCGTGACCGGAATTCGCCCAAAATGGCGATCCCACCACCGTAAAACAATGCCGCCAACGGAATCAATACCCAAACCGACAAAATTCCCTTCAACCACACTAAACCCATACCCATTACAGCAGAGAGAAAGACTGCCTTCAAAAGCGTCGGTAGTATCGGAAATGTTTCCCGGAATTTGACGATATTTCTTGAGATATAGCCAATCCCAGCGACAAGTACGTACGCTTCGCTGATGACCATCGCGATCGCTGCACCGACATGACTGAAACGCGGGATCAGATATAGATTCAGGCTGATGTTCAAGAAGGCTGTCGTCCCCATGAGAACTGAGAAAGCACGCCGTTTATCTGTCGCCCGTAATACCGCCAGCACTGTAGTTGTTAAGAAGATGAGTCCTCCTGACCAGCTGAGCCATTGAAGTGCCGTTGCGATTTTACCGACTTCATCCGATGTGTAGTTTGAAAATAATGCTACTGTAATTTCGGAAGATAGTATTGAAAGCCCAACAGCGAACGGAAAACCGCACAGTACCATCCATCGCATACTGAACGTGTATGCGCTTGGAAATCTCCCCTTTTCTCGCTCCCAGGCACGCGATAGCACTGGAAACATCGCACCCATCATGAACGCACCCGGTAGAATCGTGAAGGCGTTGACAATTGTATATGCCAAACCATACCACGTGTTGGCATCTAAGCCTTCTGAACTGAGTTTTGGCAACATAATCGCATCTATACGAAAATAGAGGAGATTGAGGAGATTCCCGACCGCAAAGGGGAGTGCTTGCTGCATCAACACTTTCACAATCTTCGTGCTCGGTTGGAAGCGGAGTTGAGTAAAACGCAGTCGGGTGAACCCAACACTCAAAATGAGGTTAATACAACCCGCTGCCAACATGACCTGACAAACAGTCACCAGTCCATACCCAAACAGGATCGCACCACCACTGATTAAGAGAAACGTACCACGCTCAGCAACCACGGTGAATGCCTCATATTTCATCTGCTCGTGTGCGCGGAAAACGCAACGGTACAATTGCGCAATGGAATTGGCAATCTCTGCCAATCCTAAGAAAACTATCATCTCTACGATTGTCGCGGTGTAGAGGAAGATACCGCTGATAATCATGATACTGTAGGCAATAATTGACAGAATACCGCGAACGATGAGCGCGTTACCAAGGTAATGCCGCGTCTGGTGCGGGTGCAGTGTCATTTCTCGGATGAGTGGGTTTTGTATACCAAGTTCTGTCAGGATCGCAATCAGATTGGTAAACGCAATTGCCCAAAAATAGCCGCCAAGTTCACTTTCAGTGAAATAGCGTGTCATCAGCCAGACTGTTATCACCAGTGAGCCGAGGCGGCCGATAAGGTGTGCACTAAAGAGACTGGACGTGTTTTTGAAGATACGGTTCATCTATGCTGCAGCTGCGAGAGTTGTTCAAGAATCAGGTTTCGAGCGGGACGATCCGAATTTCGCTTGCCGATATAGAGCCATTTCAGGTTACCCGCTTTATCCACTAAGAACGTTGCTGGCAGGTACATATCCCGGCGGTGGAAGTGATAAGGTTTAACGATACCGTAAGCCTCATGGACAGAGGAACCCGGATCTGCGAGCAACGGGATGTCCATTGTTTCGGTGTCCTTAAATTTCGCTATGACTGAGATCGGTTCCGGTTTAATCGTTACAACGACGGTATCGTATTTTTCGTCGAATAGTTTTTGATGGGTCGCAAACTGCGCCGTATAATTAGCACAGACCGGTCAGTAAGTCTGAAGCAGCAAACTAACAAGTACATTCTTTTTTTCCTTATAATCAGAGAGTCTGAACGCTGTTTTTCCGTCTGCTTCGGTGAGGTTAAAATCCGGGGCAGGTGAGCCGATAGGTAAAGGCGTGTTACGCTTGAGTTTGGCGAATTCTGTTGTCAACGCGTCTATTGTTAGGTTTGTTGTTTCATCGGTGTGCTTCCAGCGCACGTATCCCGATTTATCAATAATGAACAGTGCTGTTTCTTCATCCTCGGCTGCTTGCCGCCACGCAACCCGTATGTTATATTTTGTCTTGAATTCCTCAAGTATTGGCGGAGGATACAACTTTAAGATAGGTGGCACATAATTTATGACGTATACATTGGCTTTGCCGTGACAATGCTCAGCGAAATCAATATCTATAGCAAGTTCGGAGCCGAACACGCGATCGCCGACTTCTAAACCGTGTGCAGCGACAACAACGCCTGCCAAGAGCATCACAACGAGAAGCACGGTGTGTAAGTATCTATGAAAATGTGAAAATGGCATAGTGGATCTCCTTAAGTGTTGCCGTCAATAGAGTCCAACCCTAACGTAGTTCGGAACTAATGTCCAGTAATCGTCAACATCATCGTTGTGTAGACGTTGCCTGCCGAGATGTGCGATCGTTGCCCCGCGTGGAACGTTGAAAATGGCATCAGCAAAGTCGGCGTGCTTGCCGAGTCTTTCACGGACTGCATCCCCGTATGTCAACAATCCATCACCAACGAAGTTAATGGGGTGATCGGGAGAGGTATGTATATCAAGACGATCAAGGAAAGCATCAAGTGATAGGCAGAGATCCTCACTGAGACGTTGCCATTCGGTGCCGCCTTGAAAAATAGCACCGTAGACTTCACTCCGCCGAGCATCGAGAAGTGGACAAATGATGCCGTTTGTCCATCGGAGGTTGTATGCGACCGTTTCCAATGTTGAGACACCAACAATCGGTTTATCAAGGGCATAACAGAGCGATTTAATCGTCGCAACGCCGATACGAATACCGGTAAACGAACCGGGCCCGATACCGACAGCGCATCCGTCTAAGTCGTCTGCTGTAAGGTCGCTCCACTTTAAGACCGTATCGATCGCAGGCATGAGTCTGGAGGAGTGTGCTTGGAC
>VXXH01000475.1 GCA_009835515.1 Candidatus Poribacteria bacterium | reverse complement strand
TATTTTGTGTTTATTTTTCTAATGTGTTTATTTTTCTAACGTTATACAATCAAGGACAGTTTAGTTTTCGGTTTCCTCCACCTGTGCTGGCATCTTGGCAGTGTGGAACACCAATTTTAGGTAAACTAAAAACCCTTATGCTGAGAACGTATCAGCATACGCTAACTTTAGTAGCAATTATCGTGCCAATTGATTTTTCTTGACTTTTTCACCAAACGTGCTACTATTTTTAAAGCGGTTTAGCGAATTTTTCCTCGGTACCGCAAACTCAGAAATAGGAGATAGCAATGCGCACAGCATCAACACCACAAGCGCGGCATTTTGGATTGAGTCAGGAGGAACTTTCATACTGGAACGAGAACGGTTACCTCGTCCGCTTAGGCGTATTCACGACTGAAGAGAACGATGCATTCCGTCAAGTTGCTGAAGACATCGTTGACCGGAAACGTCCGTTTCCGCCTGAACATATTGATCAGAACGCCCTCGTCAGGGATGGAAAAGCGGCGCAGCAAGGCATCTATGCGATGCACAAGATCCACTTTCCGAGCTGCTATGATCCAAAATTCCTCGTCCGCGTGCGTGATCCGCGTCTCACCGATCCGATCGTTGACATTCTCGGTCCGGATATTCTCGGCATCAACACGTTGTTTATCTGGAAAGCCCCGAAGATTGGTCTCGGTTTTCCGTGGCATCAAGACAAGTTCTACTTCCGCACTCGGTTTAGGACAGAAACGACAGTCGGGACATGGACAGCGATTGACCCAGCGGATCGTGAGAACGGGTGTCTCTACGTTATCCCCGGCAGCCACAAATGGGATATCTTTGAGCATGACGACCTCGACGGTTCACAACAACGGGAATTCAAAATGGCTCAGGGTGTCCGCGACGCAGACGGTGTCGCGGTAGAGGTGCCGCCCGGTGCGGTCATCTGGTTCCACAGCCATCTCCTGCATAAAAGTATGGACAATCATAGCCTGCGATTCCGCCGTAGTTTCGTTGCCCATTATCTCAGTGCGCAAGCGGAGTGGGCGAATGGTAGGAAGGGGCAACCCGTCATGTGGGTTCGCGGTGAAACTTTTCCCGACAAGGTTCACGAGGTTGCCCGCGAAGTCATCCCCGTCTCCGAATAGTAAACCTAAATCTCTGAGGCTTTGCCCTCACTCCCACAACTACAGAAATAGAAAATAATAATGCACACAGAATCAGTACCACAGGAACGGACTTTTGGTTTGAACTTAGATGAGTTAGCATATTGGAACGAAAACGGTTACCTCGTCCGTTTAAATGTATTCACCGCCGAGGAAAACGATGTACTTCGTCAAGTTGCTGAAGACGTTGTGGACGGGAAACGCCGGTATCCATCCACAAACATTAATCAAAACGCGCTCGTCAGAGACGGAAAAATAGAGAAACAAGGCATCTATGCAATGCACAAGATTCACCATCCGAGTTGTTACACCCCAGAGTTCCTCGCACGTGTACGCGATCCCCGTTTAACGGACCCACTTGTTGACATTCTCGGTCCAGACATCCTCGGCATCAATAATTTGTTTATCTGGAAGGCACCGAAGATCGGTCTCGGTTTCCCGTGGCATCAAGACAAGTTCTACTTCCGCAATCGGTTTAGGACAGAAACGACAGTCGGGACGTGGACGGCTATTGATGCTGCGGATCGTGAGAACGGTTGTCTCTATGTTGTTCCGGGTAGCCATAAATGGGATATCTTTGAGCACGACGACCTCGACGGTTCGCAACAACAGGAATTCAAATTGGCGCGGGGCGTTCGCGACGCAGACGGCGTTGCGGTAGAGGTGCCACCCGGTGCGGTGATCTGGTTTCATAGCCATCTCTTGCATAAGAGCATGGACAACCACAGTTTACGATTCCGCCGCAGTTATGTCATCCACTACCTCAGTGCACAAGCGGAATGGGCACGTCCACCTACACCCAACAACAGGAAAAGACAACCCGTCATGTGGATCCGTGGTGAGACTTTTCCCGACAAGGTTCACGAAGTCGAACGCGATGTGCTGCCCGCTTCCGAATCCGACTGATACTGTTGGGAAAGGAAAATATAATGGTTGTTCAAAAATCACTTCTAATTATATTCACAGTCCTGATCGGGCTATTGTGTGCCACCAGTATATCCGTAGCAAATGTATTGGAAGATGCTCTCGTTGGTGCCTGGCTTTTCGACGAGAATGGAGGTGATACCGCGGCGGATGCCTCTGGAAACGGGCATGACGGCGATATTATGGGCGCGAAACGGGTTCACGGCAAGTCGGGTAGAGCTCTTGATTTCGATGGAGAAGGTAATATCGTGGAAATTCCACATCATGCCGATTTCGATCTCACTGCTTACACCATATCGGCATGGATCCAAACGAATCCGAACGGTAAGTGGCAAACGGTGTTAGGGAAGGAGCCTATCGCTGGGAGACCGAGGAATTATGGTGTTTTTATTGCCGGTGATACGAAGCTGCTGGGTGTGAACTACACTACAGGTGGGGACTGGAAGACCGCTTTTAGCAAAACGGTCGCTGCAGATGGTAAATGGCATCACGTTGCGGCGACCTATGACGGCAAGGTCCTTCGGGCGTATATGGACGGTGTGATGGAGGGCGAAACCAAAACCGATATTCCACCTGACCACAATACGGAACCGATCAGAATCGGACGCTGGGGCGCGCCCAGAGGTGATTACATGGCAGGCATAATTGATGAAGTCGCGATTTTCAATCAAGCGTTGGCTGCCGATGAGATACGGGACATCACGATGAATATGAGAGACGCGTTAGCAGTTGAGGCTTCCGGTAAACTCGCCATAAAGTGGGGCGCGCTAAAAAGGTCAATACGTGAACGGAACTAACCTCTATGAAACTACGACTTACTATCATCTATATCTTGCTTCTTTTGCTTCTGTCATCTTCCGATGCAACCGTTCCTTCCCAATACGCGAAGCAGTCCGTTGAATGGTTGCAAAGCGAGGAAGGTCGCCGTATTGCCGATAATGTCCTCACTTGGCAGACGCCGCATGGCGGTTGGCCCAAGAATAGAGACACGGCATCTGAACCGTTTGACGGTAAAAGTGAGGATTTGCACGCAACGTTCGACAACGGTGCAACCACTAACGAACTACGGTTTCTTGCCCGTGCGTTTCGCGCAACAAACGAGCCGCGTTACCAACAAGCATTTCTCAAGGGGCTTTCTCATATCCTTGAAGCGCAATACCCGAATGGTGGGTGGCCACAATTTTATCCGTTAGGCAAAGGCTACCCTCGTCACATCACGTTCAATGACAATGTTATGGTCCGCATCCTCGAACTTCTTCGAGATGTCTCTGAATCTTCCGACTATGGGTTCCTGAAAACGGAATACCGCACCAAGGCTGAAGCTGCTGTAACCAAGGGCATCGACTGTATCCTGCGTACGCAAATTAATCAGAATGGCAAACGCACAGTCTGGTGCGCGCAGCATGACGAGAAAACGTTTGAACCTGCGTGGGCACGTTCCTATGAACCACCGTCTCTCTCAGGTGCCGAAAGCGTCGGCGTTGTTCGATTTCTGATGTCAATCAAAGAACCCACACCAGAAATCATCGCCGCTGTCAAAGGATCCGTTGAGTGGTTCAGAAGCGTTACTATCCACGGCACGCGTCTTGATAAGTTCACCAATGCAGAGGGGCAGGACGATAGGCGGATCGTAGCGGATCCCGACGCTCGACCGCTCTGGGCGCGTTTCTACGAACTCGGCAGCAACCGTCCAATCTTTCTGGATCGTGATTCGGTGGTACGTTACGCGTTTTCCGAGATCGGGCAGGAACGCCGCACCGGATACGCCTACTACGGTGGCTGGGCCGCCAAGCTTCTCGCAGATGATTACCCACGGTGGAGAGAAAAGCACATGTTCCCAAAGGAATGACCGATTGTCATGCCTGCTGGATTCAAAGTAAGTTTCGATTTGCATGCCCATATATCAGCTTTACCGCGTCGGTTGGTCCGGGGGTTGAGGTTGGGAATCGAAGCCGTAGATGCGGCGCATGGTTGGGGTGGCGCGCTCGACGACCTCTGGGTTGAGGTGATGCACGAAATCGAACATCGGTTTGACGAAAGAACGACAACAGAAACAGATTAACGCGATGCGCTGCCGATCAGTTGTGTTGGCACCGGCGGAATGCCAGATCGCACCGTTAAATAAAAATACGGAGCCTTTCGGTGCGGAGAGTCGCATCTCATCGGGATGGTGGGTGGTGCCGGGGGGCGGTTTGATGCGCTGGAGATGGATACCGGGTACATGGCGCGTACCGCCGTTCTCCGGTGTGAAATCGTCGAGTAGCCAGAGACTATTAGCAACCAGTGGGAAACTGGGCAACGGCTCTGGCATAGACCCTAATACGCTATCGACGTGGTAACCACCATCTGGTGCACCCGGATCGATGATATTAGAGGTAAGCGTGCTGAGGGTATAATCCGGACCGAGGAGGTGTTCAAAGAAGGGCATCACCTTGGGTCGGGCAACGAGACTCTCGTACATCTGCCCTTTGTTCACCAACCAGCGGACGTGCTGCCCGTGCCCGTTGGTGTGTTGGCGTGCTAATCCGTTCTGCTTTTCTTCTTCTGCCAACCTGAGTATATCTGCTCTATAGACCTTGATCTCCTCATCGGAAAGCACATCTGGGATGACGATGCATCCCTGTTCGTCCAATTGCCTTTTTTGTGCGTCGGTGATACCCATTTTGGATCTCCTTCGGTAGGCGAGGCACGGAGACCTCGCCAAACAGGTCTAAACTATGCTGCAAAATCTTTCAGGCACTCCTCGTAGACGTTGAAATGTTCGCCTTCGTGTTCTTCAGCATCAACGAGTTTGAGCCAGAGTGCGCTGTCCTTTTTCTCACCGCTCAGCTGCCGACGGCTGCCGAGATTCGACGGATCCGGTCCGCTCCAGACGACTTCACCACCTTGCATATAAATGAAGTTATCACGATACCGGTCAATCAGGTCTTTCTGGTTTTCTTGATAGACCAACCCCTGTTCACAGGTTGTTTTCCGCCAATTCGCGACCGTTTCCGAACTATCTGTTTCCACAGAATCAAATTCCGCTAAGGGTGCCGTGACTTCGCTTTCCCAATCAATCTCATCTAAATCAACGGTGCCATATCCACGCTGTGCTGCGATAAGGATATGGTTCCGATCACGTTTGAACGGAGGTGTGGGCCAGTCGGACTGCGGATCGTGTCCCATCAGATGCATGCCGACAGTATCCGTGGAGATAGGGTGATCGCCTGCGATGAGGGCGTTACAGATTCTACCTTCACCGCCCCATTCGCGTCCCCACTGTCCCGTCAATGCATCAATGATATTGAGGCACGGTTTCGTGATGAGTGCCAAATCTGGAAGCACATAAGAGAGACGGATGAGGTGGTGGTAGTAGCTGCGTGTCCTGCCTTCTGGGAGCAGCATCGGCGGTAATCCGAACAGGTTTTTGGTGCATAAGGTGATCCCCATGAAAGCGTGGTTTTTCATCTTCGCCACAGAGACGACGGCATCGGCATCGTCGAAACAGGCACTTAACGTGTAGCGATCAAACATTGAACCGCCGCCGGGGACATCGTAATCCTTAAAGGGAGGCAGGTTAGAATCAACAAACTGCACATCAAATTCTTTGAGATGGTGTAGGTAATTGAAATCAGGTGGCATCCGGTGCCCGTGGGTATACGGATTCGTGTCGGTAGCGACGAGCTGCGCCGTGGTGTGCTCCTTAATCAACCGCAGGACGGCACGACAGGTGGCATCGTCTACTAATTCTCTGCGCCGCCCCTCGTAGTAGATAATCCGCTCAGGTGGCTTCATCATATTGAATTTCATAACCACCTTCTTGGCGTTCTCAATCGGTTTCCAAGCGCGCGTCAGCGGATCGGTAATACGGCGGAGGGTCTGATAAATCTCTTCTTCGGTTGCGCGATAATCACAATGCGCTGCTCTAACTTTGAACTGTTTTTCCATAGTGGTCTCCATTGCAAGTGCGTGATTTTCTAAAATCGTACGAAATTTAGGGGCTTCGCGTATCAAGCGTTAGTCATCTGACAAGCGTGCTTTGAGACGCTCAAGTTCTTCGCGCAGACGCGAGGCTTCCGCCTCCGCTTCCGCTCGAGCGGCGGCTTCACGCGCTCGAGCGGCGGCTTCTTGTTCCGCGCGCTGCTCTGCTGCCTCTGCAGGCGTTTGCAGCCACTGTCCCGTCGCCGCATCATAGACGGCTAACCCCTCATCTAACAGATGGAACGATACACCTAACGTCACAGAAGAGATACCACCATCTGCGTTCTCGGGGATCCGCTCATAAGTACCATCTTTGAGGCGAAACCCCATCAACGGCGTGGGCAAATAGCGTCTGTCTATATCGCAGAGAAAATACTCCGGGATTCCCATTGACGCGTAATGTGCCTTTTTATGCCCTAAGTCGTTTTGAAACGTTCCTTTGCTCGAAAACTCCATCACGAAGTCTGGCGGCTTCCCCTCTTCCCACACCTTATAGGTGCGGCGGAGTTTCTTGCCTATGCCGAAAGAGACGAGAATATCGGGCGAAACAGCTGTGCGACCGGGACCCTCTACATCATACATCATGAGAGTCCCAGAGATATAAGTATCCAGGTTATCCGCGAAGAAGCCGTCAAAACGTTGCCGTAAATCGATGATAGCCACTGCGTGCATATCCGTCTCAGCCATAGGTTTTCCATCCGATTCAGGGTATAGATCAGCAGTTTCTGTGGGAGCGTAAGGGATGTGGCGTGAATTTGGATGCGTTTCCATGAGAACATCTCCTTTTCCACAAAGGGATTCAAAAACAAGTGTCTGTCACTCGGGTATTTGGGTTAAGTATACCGAAAAAAATTGCATAAGTCAATCTTTTTGCAAAGGTCACACCCCTTGCTGGCGCAAAAGGCGACGCATCACCTTATTAGAAGCCGTCCTCGGCAACGTATCTACGATAACGACATCGTGAATTCTGAATAAGGGATTGAGATGCTCTGAAATCTCGGTTTGTAAAGTCGCGTGAAACTCCTGTTTTGGGGGTACTGCTTCTGATGCTACCAAAACGGCATAAATGACGAGTTGGCTCGGACCGCCATCTTTCGGTGGGATAGCGACCGCTGCTGTTTCTTGAATCCCATCAACGACGTTAAGCACTTCCTCAATCTCTACGGAGCTTACCTTGATGCCGCTCAGGTTCATCGTATCGTCAACGCGACCGAGGACCCGGTATTTCGCGCCCGCGAGCCAAGGTTCAGTTTCAAAACCATTGCCTAACCGTTCAATCGCATCACCGTGCCGACGTAGATTGGGTTGTGGTGTCCCGGCAAAATAGACTTCATTGTGGTCGGCGTTGAGCAGACTTGTGGAGAGACCCAGCGATGGCGAAACGATGAAAACCTCGCCGTTGTCAGAAAGGTTTCCATCATCACCAAAGAGTAGGAAATTTAAACCGAGTGCGGGTGTTGTGAACGTCGAAGGGGCAGCGGGTTGGAGGCGTGTACCGGTGATATAACCGCCGCCGATCTCAGTGCCGCCGCAATACTCAATTACCGGCTTGTAGCCAGCAAGTGACATGAGATAAAGCATCTCTTCGGGGTTCGAGCATTCACCCGTTGAACTGAACGCTCGGATTGCGTGCCAGTCGAGTCCGTGCATACAGTCTGTATTTTTCCACGCCCGCACAAGCGTAGGCACGACACCGAGCATGCTAACCTTCGCGTTCTGAACGAAAACACCGAAGTCGCGTCCGGTCGGCACGCCATCATAGAGGGCAATAGTCGCTTTGTTGATAAGACTGGCGTAGATGAGCCACGGTCCCATCATCCAACCGAGGTTTGTGTGCCATGCCAGCACGTCCCCGGGATGGATATCGTGGTGTAGGTAGGCATCTGCGGCGGCTTTAATCGGGGTGGTGTGTGTCCACGGAATTGCCTTCGGTTCGCCAGTGGTGCCGGAGGAGAAGAGGATATTGGTATTTGCATCCGGATGGCAGGGAACGGCGGTAAAGGTCTCTGTATCGCTTAGAAAGTCTTGCCACGTCATATCGCCTTCGCGTCGGAGTTGTGCGATAGTTTCACCGCCTTCACACGAAAAAACGATTGCCTTGCGGGCATCTGCAGCAACCACTTTCTCATACAACGGCAGACGTTTCCCTGCTCTGTTGATATAGTCTTGCGTAAAGACGGCTTTTGCGTCACCGATACGGAGGCGCGTGGCTATCTCCTCCGGCGCGAAACTATCGGCGATGCCAACAACGACACACCCCGCTTTGACAATCCCCAGATAGATGGCGACAGATTCAGCGTTCATCGGCATGTCAACCGCCACGGCATCTCCCGGTTTCACACCGATTTCAACAAGTCCGTTAGCGATTCGGTTGGTGAGGGATTCCAGCTCGCCGTAGGTGAGTGTTGATAAGTTCTCGCCGTTTTCTTGCTGCGTAACGATCGCGATGGTATCAGCGGAGGCATTGAAGCAGCTTTCGACAATGTTCAGTTTAGCAAGTTTTGTTGAAACGTCTGTTGCGTCTTTTTGTGCCTCGGTGTGTGTTTCTGTCGCTTTAATACCCAGTACATCAATCATCATCTGCCAAAATGTGTCGCGATTGGCGACCGACCA
>VXXH01000217.1 GCA_009835515.1 Candidatus Poribacteria bacterium | reverse complement strand
GTACTCAGTTGTCAGCGAAGTCTCTTTTTGACTAAGTAGTGAGTACTGAAAGGTTTTTCGCAGAAAAACCGTACTGATAACTGACAACTAAAACAGGAGTCAACCTATGAATGAAAATGAAAACGAACAGAAACCAAAAGTTAGCCTCGGTCTACTCTACGGAATTATCATTGCCATTGTTGCTGGCGCGATTATCGGTGGTTACGCACCAGACTTCGCAGTCCACACAACGATACTCGGTGAAGTATTCTTAAACCTCTTGAAGATGATAGTCGTACCGCTCGTTGTCCTGTCCATGATCGTCGGGATAACCAATTTAGGCGACATCCGCAACATTGGTTCCATCGGCGGACGAACCGTCCTGTATTACATGGCAACAACCGCCATCTCCGTTGTTATCGGGATGATTCTTGTGAACATCATCTCGCCGGGAAAAGGACTATCACAAGGTGAAGAACGTCCTGATCTGAGTTACACATTGTCTGGCACCGAGATGCTCACTGTTGAGATGAGCGGCGAATTCAATCGGACATATAACAATAAATACGTCATCACGCTCACAGATCAGAACGTCCAAGGTGATGTTGAAGCGATTTCTGGGACAACAGCCAGGGTAAAAATCTGGCACCCGCTCTCTGAGGATGCGCGTTACGTCACGACAGAGAATGGTGAACGCTTGTTATTCGTTGACGGTCGTCTTGTGGCGATCGAACCGAAAAATACGGGTCAAGGCATCAACATCAGCTTGCCGATTGCCACAAGCGTGTCCGGCAAAATGGAAAAGACGATGGGCAGCACCATCAAAGAGGTATTCCTCGGTAACGAAGAGACGGGCAAAGAGGGGATGATCCCGTCAAACGTCTTCAAAGCGATGGTGCACACCGACATTCTGCCCTTAATCTTTTTCTCACTCCTCATCGGTGCCGCTTTGTCCATGCTCGGTGATATTGGCAAACCGGTCGTCGCTGTGATTTCGGGGCTAAATGAGGCGGTGATGAAACTCGTTCACTGGATCATGTACGTCGCACCGCTCGGTATCTTCGGTTTAATCGCAGGCAGAATTGGCGAGGCAAAAGGCTTTGCGGGTTTCTGGCCCGAACTTGTCGCTGTGGGCAAGTACAGTGCGACAGTCGTCTTAGGGCTCGGCGTACACGGTGCTATTGCTTTACCAGTCCTGCTTCTGTTGCTTGCACGCAGAAATCCGCTGAACTACTTCAGAGGCATGGCAACCGCTTTACTCAACGCCTTTTCGACAGCAAGTTCCAGCGCAACCCTCCCGCTAACGATGGAAGGTGTCGAGAATCAGAACGGTGTCTCCAGCCGGACTTCCAGTTTTGTGCTTCCGTTGGGAGCAACCATTAATATGGATGGCACTGCGCTCTATGAAGCGGTCGCTGTCATGTTCATCGCCCAAGTCTATGCGATCTCCATGGATCCAGCGCAACAGGTGGTCGTCGTACTGACTGCGACATTGGCAGCCATCGGTGCTGCAGGAATTCCAGAAGCGGGCCTCGTCACAATGGTTATTGTGCTGAGAGCCGTGGATCTCCCAGTGGAGGGTATAACACTTATTCTCTCTATTGATTGGCTACTCGACCGGTTCCGTACCACAGTTAACGTCTGGGGCGACAGCATCGGCGCAGGCGTAATTGAGGCGTATGAATCCAGAGACGGAAATGCAACCGAAGTGCCAGCAACATCGTAATTAGTTTTCAGTTATCGGTTCGGTTTTTTTTCAAAAAACCTTTCAGTTTTCAGAAAGAATAGTTTTAACCAAGAACTCGCGCCTTAGCAAAAGTATTTGTAGACGAGTTCTTGGTTAAAGTCGTCAGTACGGTTTTTCTGCGAAAAACCTTTCGGTTGTCAGAAAGAGACTTTAGGGTCGTCAAAAACCTCTTGTAACTGATAACTGATAACTGATAACTATTTCCTCTGATAACTGACGACTGATAACTGATAACCATTTCCTCTGATAACTATAACATCATGGACACACAAAACGAACCGAACCCACAAAAACCGGTACTCAGCGGTGCAACAATCCTCGCAATCATCAGCGTCGTACTCGCTGCTGTATGGATCGCTTTCGCTTATTACAAAGGCAACAGTTCCAACGGCAGTCGAACGATGCTGCTACATCCGGTAGTCCCGATATTGCTGATTGTGTTGCTCACGCGTATTTATCGTTGGATCGATATAAGAAGCATCGTTATACTGGAAATCATAATGATAAGCGTCTGGGTTTTTATACGCTTGTTGGGTGTACTGATGCCTTTCATTTTGGGGTTCGGTTTCGCTTACGTCTTCAGGTTCCTCTGGAACGCGCTCCCCTTTAAAAAGCAATACCAACGCGGCATCGCAACCACTGTGATTGTGCTCGTCTGTGGCGGTGTGCTTTTCTATACCGGCAAACAGGTGAGTAGACAAGCCAGCCAGATGGGGGTTGGGTTACTGAAGTTTTACCATGAAACTGTTCTGCCACACGCTATCGGTGAAACCTTTACAGCAGTCGCTATCAGTGTTAATCCGCGTGCTGATGAAGACGACGGTGCCGAAAGCAACGAAGAAAATCCTCCCGCAGAAACATTCTATCTCGGCACGAACCACGGGATCTATGAAATGCGACCAGACACTGAGGGGAAACCCTCTCCTATCGGTATCACCAACGGTGGGCTCCTCGGGAAACCGATACAAGGACTCACAGCGAGTGAAAACATTATCTACGCTGGCACGCAAAGTGGGTTATATCGCTACTATAAAACACCACCTGCTGACGAAAACGACGCAAGTTCAACACAGGTATGGCATAAAGTGGAAGATACCCCTTTTGATACACTGTCTATCCAAGCCATCAACGTTCCACACTGGGGGGACACACAGATTTACGTCGGAACACAGAAAGGACTTTACGCAAGTAACGACGCAGGCGAAACGTGGAACCCGGTCGCGCCTAATATTTACAGTGACAGGTCTGTTGTTAGTATTATCTCTACTACAGATAGAAATGGTGATCGCGTAACTTATGTCGCCAGTACAGCACAGATCGACACAGAAATCGCCTTAGAACAAAAGGAAACCGAAACTACAGTCGCGGAAACTGATGCGATTCCTTCGGCAGAACAGTCGGAACAGACAGATACCGCGTCTGTTGTACGGGAAACCGAAACGGAAACCGCTTTACAACAAACTAACGCCTCATCTATAAGCACAACAGTGCATTGGCACCTAAAAGGGGCTTCTCTCGGATGGGAAGAACTCACTAAAATAGAAAAGGTAGTTTATGCACTGGCAGGTGGCGATGAAACAACAGGTGACACAAATGGCAGCGCAATCGAATTATATGCTAACACTCCGGATGGACTCTATGAATGGAATCGTCATGACTGGCGAAAAACGGAAAGGACACCTGTAATTTCTGGGACACCAGCAACCCCACTGTTAGCCGCTGCACCCTCTGGAGTATACGTTGGGAACAGCACTGCTATCTGGAATCGTCCTACCTCCACCCGCAGATGGCGAACGTTTACAACATACAGGGAAGGCATCAGCCATGCCTACGAGGACCAACCTATTGTTGAACAGGCAAAATCGTATTTGACGGAAAGAATACCGACAATTGCCCAGACCGGTGGCGAGGTAGTCAAAGAGGGATTTCAGTTCGCAAGTTCAATCGCTTTTGGCTTTGGCGGTTTTTTAGCGACTCTGTCACTGACACTCATTGTGTTTGTGTACGCCAACCAATCGTTCGATAACTATTTCAGGAGTTTCCTCACGCTTGTGCCTGAAACGCATCGTGACGCTGCCAAAGCATATCTACGTGAAATTGACAAGAATCTACAAGAGTTTCTAAGAGGACTCGTCACAGTCATCACAATCGTCTCAATAATTTCCTCTATTGCTTACAGTGTCATCGGTGTTCCCTTCGCTTTAGTTATCGGTATACTTGCTGGCATCTGTAATGCTATACCGACCTTCGGTCCCTTTATCGGTGGTGCTTTCGCGTTTGTAGCGATGCTCATGGGGTTGGCAGCTGGAGATTTCGGGGAGATCGATTTCCTCATTCGCTGCGCATTTGTGTTGGGTGCCATCCTCGGTATTCAGGCAATCGATAATTCGCTCATCTCCCCAAAAATCATGAGCGATGCCATTGATGTAGACCCGTTGTTGATTATGTTCGCAGTGATTGTCGGTGCAGCCGTACTCGGTTTTTGGGGAGTATTGCTTGCAATTCCTACCATTGTTGTGATAAAATCGGTTATTGCCGTTTCCGGCGACAGAACGACGCTTGGAAAGCCAACCTAATTGTGGCTTCGCTGGTAACGCGGAAACTGTCAAGTAACCAACAGTGGAACTTATCCGCAAGGAAATAGAAAAAAATGGAAACCAGACGCCCCATTGTTGCGATTGTCGGCAGACCCAACGTCGGGAAATCATCGCTCTTCAATAGAATTACTGCATCGGCACCCATAACGCTGCCTTACACAAACGATGATGCCGAACCCGAAGCGAACGACAAACCTGTCAATACAAGAAGACCGAGAGCTTCACGTAAATTCGCTGTCGTCCATGACACACCCGGTGTAACTCGCGACAGGAATTACGCAGACGTGGAATGGGCAGACCGCGCTTTTACTGTCGTTGATACCGGTGGATTGGACATTGATCCAGACGATCGACTTATCGATAACGTCCAATCGCAGGTAGATACCGCTTTGGATGAAGCAAGCCTTATACTGTTCGTTGTTGACGCACGTACCGGTATCATGCCGCACGATAGAACCGTCGCCGATAAACTCAGGGCAACCGATAAACCCATCTTCCTCGTCGTCAACAAGGTAGATACCGAAAGGTTCCGTAATGAAGCCGCAGAGTTCTACGCACTCGGATTCCCAGAACCGATATGGACATCGTGCGTTCAAAACGACGGGATTCGAGAACTCCTCGATCTTGTCGTAGACAGCCTACCAGAAACCGACGAAACACTATACGATACATCCGGCACCATAAAAATTGCGATTGTCGGCAGACCCAACGTCGGAAAATCGTCGCTTATCAACAACTTATTAGGTGAAGAGCGAATGATTGTTGATGACCGACCCGGCACGACGCGCGACGCTGTGAATATCCAAATCGTTCACGACAATATCCCCTTTGAAATCGTTGACACAGCCGGAATGCGGCGCAAATCGGCAATCAATGACGAACTTGAATCCGCAACTGTCAAACGCGCCATACATAGTATCCGCCAAAGCGATATTGCTGTTCTCGTACTGGATGTAACCCAAGAGGCAGCACAACAAGACAAGACGATCGCCAAGTTCATTGAACGACAAGGCAAAGCCTCTGTTTTAGTCATGAATAAATGGGACCTGATTGAAAAGGATAACGCAACACACCCTGCGTTTATGGAGAAACTTGACATCCAACTCCCGCAACTCGATTATGTGCCACGCGTCTTCGTCTCTGCTGCTACAGGGCAACGCGTTACCCAAATATTAACGACAGCCTTAGAAGTTCATCGAGAGTATTGCACGCATATCCCGACACCCGCACTCAACGAATTGCTGCTGGAATTACGAAACGCACATCCGCCGCCACGTGTCAAAGGTGTACGTCCCGCGCTGAAATACATTACGCAGGTCGAGACGAAACCTCCGACCTTCCTTATCTTCGGACGAAACGTAAACCGGGTCGGTCAACCGTATGAAGCATACCTCGTCAACAATATTCGCAGCGAATTCGGATTCCACGGCACACCGATACGTATCTTTTATCGTAGATCATAGGGAATAGTTTTCATGCCTCGCAGTGAGAGCAGTTGTCAAAATAATAAATAGTTTTCAGTCGTCAGTCGTCAGTTAAGAGGTTTGCGAAACGATAACACTCTATGGTAACCGTTATATCCGATTTGGGTAGCGAAGATCACAAGAAGATGTCTGTCCATCAAAGACCAGACTGATAACTGAAAACTGAAAACTATTCCAAGGAGGAACGCTTTGTCAGGATTTAAAGTTTTTATCACCCGACCTATCCCGGAAGAAATTCGTGCGAAAATCGCGGAAGAATGCGAAGTTGATATGTGGCATACGAGTGCTATCTTACCGCCTATCGCTGAAAAAATTCCGCCGCTTGACGGGTTAATGACTTATGGACACGAACCCGTCTCCCCAGAGATGATCGCAACTGCGCCGAATCTCAAAGCGATCTCCGTCGTTGGGGTCGGATATGACCACGTCCATGTCGAGGCTTGTAGAGAACGCGGCATCGCAGTTGGACACACGCCAGGTGTCCTCAGTGATACCACCGCTGACATGACGATGGCACTCCTGCTCGCCACCGCACGAAATATTGTCCCGGCATATAATCACGTCCAAGTGTCCAAGCAGTGGAAATACTACGATCCGAATATCCTTTGGGGTACCGATGTACATCACGCGACGTTAGGGATCGTTGGTATGGGTAGAATTGGACACGCTGTTGCCAAGCGCGCAAAAGCGTTTGATATGCGCGTGCTTTACTACAAACGTGAACGCCGACCCGATTGGGAAGAGGAACTCGGCGTAGAATACGTAGCATTTGAAGAACTTCTGCAAGCCTCCGATTTCGTGACGCTCCACGTGCCACTGACCGACGAGACAACACACCTTATTGGCAAAGCAGAACTCGCACTGATGAAAAGTACGGCTATTTTAGTCAACATCGCCAGAGGTCCCGTCGTTGACCACTACGCCTTATACGACGCGCTCAAGCAAGGGCAAATTGCCGGTGCTGCCGTTGACGTAACCGAACCGGAACCGATCAATACCGATCACCCACTCCTCAGTTTAGACAATGTCATCATTGCACCGCATCTCGGCAGTGCGACTGTCCAAACACGGATGAAAATGGCAACAATGGCGATGGAGAATTTGCTCGCAGGGTTAAAGGGGGAACAATTGCCTTACGGTGTGCTCCAGCCAAATTTTCCATAACTGCCTACACCAAACTAACTGAAACAAGGAGGAAAGATGCTAGAAAAGCTATTTGAGTTAAAAAACCACAACACTTCGGTGAGACGCGAACTGGTCGCAGGTTTCACGAATTTCATGACGATTTCCTATATTATTTTCGTGCAACCCAATTTTCTTTCAGCTGCTGGGATGAACCCTGGGGCTGTCATGGTGGCGACCTGCGTATCCAGTGCAATCGCAACATTCCTTATGGCGTTTCTTACGAACTATCCCGTCGTATTAGCACCCGGGATGGGGCTTAACGCCTATTTTGCCTTTGAAGTTTGTAGCAACAGCGGTTTAGGTCTATCCTGGCAGGAAGGATTAGGCATCGTTTTCATAGCAGGGATGCTGTTCCTTATCCTCTCATTTGTAGGCATACGAGAAGCCGTCATGAACGCACTGCCGGCCTCGCTCCAAAACGCGATTGCCATTGGCATCGGACTGTTCATTGCCTTTATTGGGCTACAGATGAGTGGAATCATTACAAAAGATCCCGCCACATTTATTACCCGTGGAGAACTCGACTCTAAGCATATTCTCCTCTCACTCTTCGGCATCGCGGTAATACTCGCACTTATGGCACGTAAAGTCCGAGGCGCGATTCTGATTGGTATCCTTGTCACAACCGGTGCTAACCTTATCTTTGGATTCGTTAACTACGGGGGCATCGCCGCACTTCCACCGGATCCAACGCCAACGCTCTTTAAATTACAGTTCCCGAACATCTTCGCCAAACTGGACCTCATTCCGGTCATCTTTGTGTTCTTTGCCATCGACATGTTTGATAGCATCGGCACGCTCACGGCTATCGGCTATAGAGCGGAACTCATGGAAGCCGGAAAACTCGCCAAAGCCCGACGCGCACTTATGGTGGACGCAGCGAGTACCGCTGGCGGTGCTTGCCTCGGCACTTCCACCGTGACATGCTACATCGAAAGTGCAACCGGGATCGCTGAAGGCGGACGCACAGGACTTACCGCTGTCTTCACTGGGATTTTCATGTTGGGTTCGCTCCTTTTCATCCCGCTCATTCAGATTATTGGCGGCGGCTATCCCATCAATCCGATTATTGGGCCAGCACTTATCGTCGTCGGTGGGTTGATGCTCAGAAACATCATCCAGATTGATTGGGAAGACATCACAGAATCAATCCCGGCGTTCCTCACAATGATCATGATGCCGCTCTCCTTCAGCATTACAGACGGCATCGGTTTCGGCGTTATCTCCTTAGCGTTCCTCAAATTAGTAACAGGTCGTCGCAAAGAGATCCATCCGATCATCTACTACTTCGCCCTCTTCTTCATCGCCTGCTACATCGGCGGTCTGTAGAAGTCACAATCACCATCCATCACTGGCGGGGTTCCAAACCCCGCCTTTGGCTGGTAGGTGCGGTTTTGCGGCGTCCTCGCCCAAATTTGGTTTCCCACACGCGGAGACCAAATGTTGCTTCGCAGTGAGAATGCTTTACATTTGTGCGATCTGTATTCCCAACCGCACCGGACCACAGCAACCTTCAAATCCTGATTCAGACAGTGTAAATATAAGTCCTCTTCCCATCTATAAAATTTCATAGCAACCTTCACAGCATCCACTATCAAAAACCGATCTAAACCCAGTCACTGTCCGGGTTTACAAATGATTTTACAACTTATCACTTTTTCGATT
>VXXH01000399.1 GCA_009835515.1 Candidatus Poribacteria bacterium | reverse complement strand
ATTCTGCCGCCCGTTTCTTTAACATAAATGCCAGCTTCAGAAAGTTGAAAACCAATATTATTAAAAAGCACAGCACCTATGGCTTGTGGTGCTTCTATCGTGCCTTTGAGTTCAACATGAATTTGACCTGTACCTGTTGGTAATTCGAGACCCGGCACCACAGATGATAGGATGTCAAAATCATTTACTTTAATGTCCAAGATGCCGTCCATCTCTGTTTTTTGGAGTTCACGCCACACCGCGCCTGGTGAGCGTTGCAGTTCCGTCAGAAACGGGGCGAGTTCGAGTTGATGGGGCATCTCCCACGAAAAGTTGAGCAAATTTTCACCGAACTCAACTTCAACATATCGTTTTTTTGAGATTTCCCATTTCCCGTTCTGATACCGAATTCTCCATCGGAGGTCGATGGGGGTGTCATGCAGGTAGAGTTCCGCGGGTTCAGACTTGTGTCGTCGCAAAGTTATCTTTGGATCTTCGCTGGTGCCGCTCATCTGTAGGCTTCCCGACAAGGCACCTATAATCCGGTAGGGCGCGGGCCAGGTGTTGGTTAACGCTGAGACATTGAAATTATTAAACCGCAGTGCCGCGTCAAATTCTCCATTTACCGACCATTGACTGCCAGCATCAATGCTGAGTGTTGTCTTTGCGTCTTCAATTACGTATACGTCACCGGTAACACCCTCTGGTTTCTCATCTTCATCGGTAAACGTCTGTTCGACCAGAAAGGTGTACTGATTTTCAAGGGTAAATGCGTGCGGTAAAGTTATTGTCTCGGCGTTCAGCACTATCTGAGTCGGTCGCGGGCTTTGGAAATCGTAGGGTTGATCCAGTGCCTTAAAGGCGAGGCGGACGCTGTTAATGGATAATTTCGCGTTTGAGACAGCCACAATATCTGCGAGTGAAGGTACCTTTTGGATTTGTGGAAATGGTGTATTTTCTCCTTTTGTCAGAAAACTACTGAAAGGAATTGTTAATTCATTGAGCGTCGTACTGAGATGTCCCGCAATCTCTTCCAATGTTTCCGGCGGTAGGGCGTGCTGAACCGTTGCGCCGAGTGGGAATAATTCAAATTTCAACCCTATTAGCCTGAAGTCTTTCGGTGTTAATCCGTCCAATGCCAATTGCGCCTGTTGCAGCATACAGGAACCTGTCCCTAAATCGAAGCCGAGTTCTGTAAGGTCAATCGTATCTTCGCGAGCCCTAAGCTTCATCTTCATGTTCCGAATCGGTTCATGGAAATTCTTCAGTTGGAGTTGCACCGCCTCAAGCGATGCAGACCCCGTTATGTAAGGATCGCTGCTTATACCTTGTAGTGCTAAATCTATGTCAACGGTGCCATCTGCCTCTGAAAAGAGTAGATCAATGCCGGGAAAAAATTCAAGCGGTAGTTCACTACCCCGAAAATGTACATCAATCGGTTCATCGGGAAACCGATCCGATATGTCGATCCCTGTGAATCCTAAATTGAACGGAATCACACCGGTAATCGTTGACCGACCCGCACGGTTCTTTATCTCAATGCCTGTGAGTGTTATCCGTTCATCACGGTACTCGACTTTTCCGTTCCATTCCATCTCATTGATGTCGCCGTTCCATTCCGCTGTAATCTCCGGTGCCTCAAAAGTACCTGTGATATTAACGTTTGCCGTTGTCACCATTTCAGGCGACTTCAACTTTAAAGGGAGACGCACAACAAGGTCTCCTCGTTCGGATTGGAATTGGAGCGGTGTTGTGTTGGTACAGTTAATGCCATACCCTTGAAAATTCAACGCACTCACTTCACCGGTTATTGAGATCTGGTGTGGGTGCAGGCTCCCTTTACCGCTGAGTTTCGCATGTCCAGAAACGGTGCCACGGAAAGGTGGGACTTGCCTTGACAACAGGGTCACAAAATCAGCAATCCCCAGTTCGGACACTAACACATCAATGGCAAACCGCTGTGCGTCTGCATCTTGCGTTGAGAACGAAGCGTCTCCTTGTATGCGGTAGCTGCCATCGCCTATCTGTCCATCTGCCTTTACCGATTGGATGTTTAAAGCACCCGTATTAAGAGTCGCATTTGCATGCAAACTTTCCAATGTGATAGGGTCGGCATAAGCCATGAACCGAATCGGCTGCTGGGGTGCCGTTTGCGCGTTTACGGTGATAACAGTTTCAGCGGGGGTGCCTGTGATGTCTATTGAAACCCCTAACGCGCCGCCTGTGAGATCTTCACCCTTAATGCCATTTGCGGAAGCCTTCGCTATTAAGTCGCTAAACGTCGTGAGTGCTAAATCAGGCGCGTTGACGCTGAGGTTTAGCCGCGACTTGTTAACGTCTTCTGGGTGAACATTTACCTCGCCGCCTATATCTACAGCGTTACCCAGAAGTTTCAAAGCAGTCTTTTCAAGGCGCATTACGTTGTCTCGGTGTACGATTGCACCGCCTGCATCGCTGATACGAATATCACCCACTTCTGTCTTTAAATCCAACATCGGAATTGCCCAATCCAACGCGACCCTGGGTTGCTTAGATGTACCCGTTATTTTCAGGGTATAATGACCGCTTCCGGTCTGTAGCATATCAAGCGGAAGCCCTAACGCTGTGCCAAAAGGTGCCAGCGCGAACCCGTCAGATTTCGCGTAAAGCTCCATCGCCTCGCTTTTGGCATCGAAATTCCCCGTCAGTTCAATAAACGGTGACTTATCTTCGGCTGTCCTTAGGGCAAACGCGTCAAAAGTCCATTTGTCGTCTTTGAGGTATAACCGAATCGGTTCAGCGTTTGTGAATGGGCTCTTTTTCCGGCTTGAATTTCCGTAGTGAAGTTGGCTGGTGTCAATTTCGATAGCGACATCGTAAGGGTAAACCCGCTGATCGTTATTTTCCTCATCCGTTGGCGCGAGGGCGGCCACTGTCCCTTTTATTTCGGCACGTCCCTTGGCAGTCCCTGTGACCGCCTCAAGTGCGGGGTGCAAGATACGCAGAATCGGTGTAACCTCAAGTGCTTCGCTCTCCATTATGAATTTGTAAGGGTTGTCGGGAGCCATACTGACGTAGCCCCGAATCTGACCGTTAAACCCGCGCCCCGTGAAATCGAAACGATCCGGTTCAGCGGTAGTATTTTTAAGTTCTACGAGTTTGCCGTGTAGCAGAACATCACTGAGTGGATGTTGCGTCTCCCGACCATTGTCTAAGAAGGTTATGTCCGAGAAATCCAGTTCGACCTGAAAATCAACATTTTCCGGTTTTTTTAGCGTTCCGACGACCCGAACATCAAACTGCCCTCCAAAAGGAAAATCGGCGATTTTTGCTGCGTTTGCAAGTGCTTGGAAACTCACAGGTGCGTCGCTTTCGAGCAGCAAATCGTAATCGCCGTTTGAAGCCACCGTTACGTTGAGCGTAACCTTCTGACCACGGGTGGTTATCTCAAAATCCGGAAGTGCGATATTATAATCTTCAATTCGCAAAGGAAGCGTTAGTGGATCCAGATGGATACCCCATGCGACACCTTCGGTGACACTGAAATCGGCACTGCCATCAAGATTAATCAGCGTTCCGTATAGTTTGAGTTCGCCGCTAACTTCACCCTCTACCGGATATTCTGCGCCTAACACTACCCTCGGATAGTGTTGGACGTAAACGGGATCAGCAACAACACTGAATTCGGCTGGAAACTCACCTTCGACATCCACAACGCCAGCAATTGTCGTCCGGCTCTCATACGCCGTCACGAGATCGTTTATCGTGTTTTTGGTGAGCAGACCATTTTCGATGAATACCTGTCCATCTTGGTAGTCGAGGTTACCTACCAAAGCACCGATCGGGATGTCGTTGAAACTCGCGTCCGGGATTTTTATCGCACCTTCCAGTATACCATCCGAGGACAACTTCGCAGTGTATTCTCCTGTCCCGCCGAGATCCGCACTGTTAACAATCTTCATCAGGTCGTCAAAGTTGATACGCGAAATGTGGATATCCAGAGCATCTTGCGCCGCTAAAGGAAAGGGACCTGTGATGTTAATATCGGTTTCATCAAGATTTCCACCGGCTTTCAATTCACCCGCATCAATCACACAACGCAGTGTTGAATCCGCAAGTGCGACTGCGTTGAGGGTGGTCTCTGTTATCTCTATCGTGCTATTGAGTTTGAAAGTTGAGGAGTCTGTGCTATTTCCGTTGAATGTGGCGGTTCCTGAGAGGTGTCCTGTGCTGTCTGTGAGGTATTCGGGGAGTTGAACAAACATCGACAGCAGGGGTATGAGTTTGATATCTGTTGCCTTCCCCTGTCCTGTATAGTTAAGCGGGGATGTTGTCAGTTGTCGCAGCTGCGCAATAACATCGCCTTCTGGTCGGCTTTGGAGTCCGATAGTTCCGTTACTGGTCAAGGTGCCGTCAGCGATCTGTGTCCTGAAGGTTTTTAGCGTGAATGTAGGGATTGGGTGTAAATTGAAATCGGCATCAATTTTTAGGTCTGTCAGTACAATTTGTCTATGGCTTTCCGCTTGTGTCATAGAAAATGTCGGTGTTTCCACAGAGAGTGCAGCAGCGAAGGCTAAATCGCTGTTTCCGCTTGCCGTTATCCTACCCTTTACAATGCCTTCAAGTTCGGTGTCTTCGCCGAAAAATTGATCTACATCTGCAACATCCAATCGCAGTAAATCCAGGCCAATATCCCAAGGGGCTCCCGTTTCTCCGTGCGGAAAATGGCCTGTAACTTCCAAACTTGAATTGCCAAATTCTAATCGGAGGCGATCCAATTCGCTAAGCGTGGCTAAAATCTGAAAATCCACTTCAAACGTATCAATGGGTGTCTCGGAACCGTTAAACTTAAGACTGCCAGCATCAATTCGTAAATAACCCTTGTGGTTCCATGTGTCGAGGGTCCCCTCTACGTCAATAGAGACACCTGTAATCTCTATATGAATATCGCGTTGCGTATCAATATAATCAATTATACCGTTACTACATTCAATATGTTCAACTGCCAAAGCGAATTTCGGGGGACCTTGTGTTGTCGTTTCCTTGAAAATATGCTCCAAATTAACACTGCCATCGGCGTTGGACTTCGCGCGAATTCGTGGTTTGGTCACACGCAGTTGTGTCACCTCAAATACACGAGATAAAAACCCCAGTAGATTATATTTCAGGACAACTTTTTCTGTAGAGATTACCGGCGTATCTGGTGTATCGTGCTTGGAAATTGTGATACCGTTGATCGTAATATTGCCCAAGATGCTGCCTTTTATGTCGCCGACGCTTGCCTTATAATCGTCTGTTAGCCGATATTCAAGTTCGGTCGCAAGCCGTTTTTCTACCCAATTCAGGAAAGTATCTGAACGGCTAAAGAAAAAACCCCCGCAGAGTGCAAGGATAATGAATATTCCGAAGAAAATAGCGATTTTCTGGATTCTTTTCTGCATCTTCGTTTTCCTATCTGGCTATTGACCGGAATAGCCATCAGCAGTAGCCGTCAGGAAAGAAAAGAGGTTTTGCTAAACGATAACCTCTTAACTGACTACTGAAAAGTTTTTCGCGGAAAAACCGCCCTGACGGCTGATAGCCATTAAAACAATTCGTGTGCCGCCGCGACTACCTCAGCAGTCGTTTGCTGGCGGTGAACGTCCGTTCCGAGCGCACTCGCTTGCGTGTCAAGTTCAATCGTGAGCCAAAGTAAGTACTCAATATTTCCGATGTCTTTGTGGATCGGTGAATACGTCAACCCTCTCACCGTAGCCCCAAGTTTCTCCGTGACAAAAGCACTGAGATTGTCTATTGTCTGAATATGCACCTGTTTATCAGGGACAATTCCGCCCTTTTTCACATGGGCTTTACCGGCTTCAAACTGCGGCTTAAGCAGGGCAATAATATCATAGGGATGGTTATCAGTTGCCAGTTCGGTTTTTCTGCGAAAAACCTTTCGGTTGTCAGAAAGAACGGAAGCATCATCGTCCCCCTCTTTAACTGATAACTGACAACTGATAACTGATAACTTCTTTGTTTGCTGCGTCAGAATTTTGATGACACTCGGTAGCACCGTCCGCAGAGAAATAAAAGAGACATCAATCACGGCGATAGAGATAAAGTCTTCGCTATCGTTCAGTGCAGATGTCTTTAAATGTGTTGGCGTTAAATGTCGAATGTTCGTTTTCTCAATTGACTGAACCTGTGGATGTGTTCGAAGTTTCCAAGCGAGTTGCCCGTAGCCGACATCAACAGCATAGACGAATTTTGCGCCGTGCTGAAGGAGACAGTCTGTGAATCCACCTGTTGATGCACCTACGTCAAGTGCAACTCTATTTTCCACATCTACATCAAAGAGAGATAACGCCTTCTCCAACTTAAACCCACCGCGACTGACATATCGCTGTGGTGCCTGAACAACGATCTTCGCATCGGCAGACACACGCTGCCCCGGCTTAATTCGGGTATTCCCGTTAACGGTTACAGCACCCGCAAGGATAAGCCGTTTCGCCTGCTCTCGGCTTTCCGCTAAGCCGTGCTCTACGAGAAAGATGTCTATCCGTTGCATAATGGTTATAAGTTGTTGGTTATAAGTTATAAGTTTTTAGAACTGACGACTCCTTCATCTGAACATTGCCTGCGAAGCGCGAACAACAGCGTCAGCATCGCACTGGTATAGCGCGTGAAGGTACTTGACATCACCGTGCTCAATAAATTCGTCGGGGATACCGAGATTTGTAACTTGCACGTTTGGGATCCCCGCTGCGGCGAGTGCTTCCAAGACGGCACTGCCGAAACCGCCCATTATTACACCGTCCTCAATCGTAATTACCTTGCCGATACGTTCCGCAAGCGGCAGAATCGTTGCAGTATCTAACGGTTTCACAAATCTCGCGTTGACAACGGTCACTGAAATTCCGTTATCGGCTAACGTTTGTGCGGCTTCAAGTGCAGGGTAGACCCGGTTACCAATAGCGATGACAAGCACATCGTCACCTTCTCTGACGATCTCACTTTCACCGATAGGCAAGACTTGTGGTTCCGCTGCGATCTTTACACCGATCCCTGTGCCTCGCGGGTAGCGGAAGGCAATCGGACCGTCTTCATAGGCAAGCGCGGTCTTCACCATAGATTGCAACTCGTTCTCATCTTTCGGTGCCATCACGACCATGTTCGGAATAGAACGCAGATATGCGAAATCGAAAACACCGTGATGTGTCGGACCGTCCGCGCCGACAAGTCCACTCCTATCAAGTGCGAAGATGACCGGCAGGTTTTGGATACAGACATCGTGTAAGACCTGATCATAACTCCGCTGGAGGAAAGTGGAATAGATAGCAGCGACAGGACGCATCCCTTGTGCTGCGAGTCCACTTGCGAATGTAACGGCGCACTGCTCTGCGAGTCCGATATCAAAACACCGACTCGGAAACGCGTTGGCAAACTTATCAAGTCCCGTTCCACCCGGCATCGCTGCCGTCACGCCGACGACCCGTGGGTCGCGTTTCGCTAATTCAATCAGCGTTCGGCTGAACACTTCCGTGTAGGAGGGTACCGTCGGTTTCGGTTTAAGCGTTTTCCCTGTCTTCAGGTTGAAGGGGCCGCTGACACTGTAGAAGCCGACCGGGTCCTCTTCTGCTGGCGCGTAGCCGCGTCCCTTCTCGGTTACGACGTGGAGCAGGATGGGACCGGATAAGCTACGGATGCCTGTCAACACCGGGATGAGTGCCTCCAAATCGTTTCCATCAAGGGGCCCGAAGTAACGGAACCCAAATTCCTCAAATAGCGTCCCCGGTTTCAATGAAGCCTCAATTTTACGGGCAATCTGCTTTGCATCTGCCGGAATTAAATTCAGCATCTCTTTGACACCGGAGCGGAGGAAGTTATATTGTGGTGAACTCGTGAGTTTGTGAAAGTGTTTTGAGAACGCACCGACCGTCGCGGAGATAGACATGTTGTTATCATTGAGGATAACAAGCATATCGTTCCTGAAGTCACCGGCGGCGTTCAACGCTTCAAACGCCATACCCCCCGTTAAACCACCATCCCCGATGATAGCGACGACCTTGTAAGTCTCATTAATCAGATCTCGCGCAGTGGCGATGCCTAACGCCGCAGCGATAGAGGTACTCGAATGCCCGGCACCAAAAACGTCATATTCACTCTCGGCTCTGCTGAGAAATCCGCTGATGCCATCAGTCTGTCTGAGCGTTGGAAATGCTTCTCTTCTGCCTGTCAGTAGTTTATGCGGATACGCCTGATGTCCGATATCCCAAATGACTTTATCGCGTGGTGTGTCAAATACCTTATGCAATGCTATCGCTAACTCGATCGTACCGAAATTGGGGGCGAAATGCCCCGGATGCTCGGATAAAACCGTGAGTAGATAGGCGCGCATCTCCTCAGCCAGTGCTTCAAGTTCGCTAATCTCCAGTTTTTTCAGGTCCGCTGGACTATTAATTTTTTCTAAGAACATGTTTTTTTTTCCTGTTGTTTATGAATTATCTGTTTTGAGTACGTTTTCTACCCGCTGCTCCGCGTTTTCGAGCATCTCGCGACACGATGAAACTAAACCGACACCTTCCTCAAAGAGTTTGAGAGAATCCTCAAGCGGCAGTTCGTTGCCCGCCTCAAGTTTATCAACGATCTCGGTCAGTTTTGCGAGTTTTTCTTCAAAGGTCATATTTTATCTCCGTTAGGTTGTATTTACATTACACGGCAAGAA
>VXXH01000129.1 GCA_009835515.1 Candidatus Poribacteria bacterium | reverse complement strand
TCCTTTAATAGTTTTCAGTTTTCAGTACTCAGTTTTCAGTTAAGAGGAATTTTGTACCTGATAACTGATGACTCATTCAACCAATAACTGATGACCGATGAGCAGTAAAGGAGGTTTTTGATAGTTCTAAGGTTTCCTCTTTTTCTCACTGCGAAGCAAACTGAAAGATTTTCGCAGAAAACCGTGCTGAAAACTGATAACCATTTATTCAGAAGTAGGTGCGAAAATTTCTAATGCTTGTAAGAGATTTTCGGCACGTACAAGGTCATTTGTATCCAAACCTTCTGAGAACCATGTGTATATCGGTTTAAGTAGGTTATATGCGTCTTCACCACGATTTTGCGTCTGCCATAATTCACTTAAACTGATCGCAGCTCGGAGTTCCCATGATTTTGCGTCTTGTTGCCGTGCTATCGCTAATGCTTCCTGAAAATAGGATTCCGCTTGTGCAACAGTTGGTCGGTTATTTCCAGTTTCCTGAGCGAGGATAAGACAGAGTTCACCCTTCTGTCGAGCGAGTTCTGCAGCATAGGTGCGTTCTCCTGTACGTGTAATGACACGCAATGCAGCATCAAGTGTCTGTAAGGCTAAACTATATTGTCCAGCGCGTTGGTACGCTTGTGCGAGCAGTGCGAGAAAGAGAGGCATCAGGAGTTCACCTCTTGTCTCTTTCCAGGCGTCGATGCCTTCACGAATCATCGCGATGCCTTCTTCAGGACAGTTCAGCGCTACGAATGCCCAACCCTTCAGCACCATTGCTGCGGCTTCCCATGCGGAAAATCCGTGCGCTTGACATATCTGTAGCATCTGTGTTGCTGAGGTCATTACTTTCTCCGCTTCACCCCGGTACTGGTAAAGCACGGTTTTAAAATGGAGTGATACTGCCTCGCTAAAAGGATGGTTCGTATCCTTTCCGATGATAGCAGCCTGGTTAATCCGTTCTTCGGCTTGGATCGGATAGCCGATGCACCATAAGAGTGGAGCGGAATAAGCGAGAAGCGTCATTCCGGGTTCTGCCGCATAGTGGAGAAATGCCGGGACCGGATGTTGCTGCGGCTGATAGCGTTCAATTCCTGCCTCCAGCTGTGCCAGGGCATTGTTGAATTCGCTCAAATAGTAGAGTGTCGCACCGAGGGCGCGATGTGCCTCGACTTCAAAGGCTTGGTTTTCTGTTTGTTTGGCAATAGCAACACAGGCTTCGCCGAGTTCACGGGCGGAACGAAGTCGTCCGCGAACGAGATGAGAGAGCCACAACCCGAACAACACTGGGAATCGGAGATCTTTTACCCGATCAAGCAAGACATCGGATCCATCTACTAAAGCGGCTTCCTCCCTTTTTTCAAGTGTTTCGAGCAGCTCGCGTGCGCGTGTATAGGCGACTTCCACCTCCGGTGAAGCATATCCTTTGGTCGCGATTAGTGCGGTCCCGAGTGTCGTTTGCAACTCCAATTCACGCCGTTGGACGGCTTCCTGGAGTTCGGGTGTATTGATTTTCGTTGAGAGTGTTTCAAGTGCGGCGAGTCCTTGCATGATGTGGCGAACACCTTCTACGTTTGCGGAGCGTTCTAAGGCACGGTGTGCCGCGCTGTGCCAATAATCAACGGCTTTTTCGGGAAGCCCGGCTTCGGTGTAATGATACGCGACGAGTTCCGGTTGGAAGCCATCTGTGCTTTCGAGCACCTCTGCAATCTGTTGATGATACTGCTGGCGTTTGCTTTTTAGCAGCGATTGATAAGCGGTTTCACGCAGAAGCGGATGCCTAAAGGTATAGCGGAACCGGTTGTCAGGCATCTCATTGCGATTGAGAATGAATGCGTTTACTAATTTATCCAATTCATCTTTTAAGGATGCGAAATCGGTGAAGATATTATTCCCGAGATCGACACCTGATGCGATTTTATGCAGCAACTCCGCTGTCCACTCTCTACCGAGCGTTGCCCCGAGTTGGACGATCTCCTTCGCGGTCCCGAGTTCGTCGAGACGCGCTGTCAACAAATCTTGTAGTGTCACAGGCACCTGCATTGTTTGCGGCTGTGAACTCGTTGTATCCAATGCGTCGCCTTCAAGCATCATCTGGGTGAGTTCCTCAACAAACAGAGGGACCCCTTCAGTCATTTCGACAATCTGTGTGAAAAGGTTTGGTGGCAGTTGTGTGTCGCCTGCAACGTGCTGAATCATTGTTTCGACTTCGGGAGGTGTGAGTGCCTCCAACTGCAGTGTATTCGCCCATGCCGGTCGCAGGAGTTTCTCCAGAATTTCTCTATCTATGGCAGAATTTGTAACGTTTCCATCGGGAACAGCCTGTGAGTTCCCATCTTCATTAGATTGTACGTTGTGCCGACTTTTGTATACCATTGACGGGTGTGTGTCGGATCGCCAGGACAAGATTGTGAAAATTCTGGCGTTTTCGATCTTTTCGATTAAGAGTGTGAGAAATTCTATACTGGACGGATCGATCCAGTGGAGGTCTTCCACGACAAAGAGTATCGGTTTCTGTTCTGACATCTTCAGCAACACTTGGACGAGGACTTCCAACGTCTGTTGCCGGCGCTGGCTTCGCCGCCATTCGGATGGATATGTATCCTGTTTGACGGGTTTACCATACAAGCGCGCACTGGTGCCGGTTTCCGTTCGCCGTTGTATCTCGAAAGGTATATCCAATAATTCAGCAAGGAGTGGAAGTGTTTCCGATGTATGTGCTTGCGCTTCTGTATCTTGCCCGACAGTCGGGACGTTATAGTCACGGAGCAAATTTTCAAGTTTTTCGAGTCTTATCTGTGCAGTGTCTGTGCTTGTAAACTGTACAACATGTTCTTGGAACAATGAGAGGATAGGATACAGTGGGCTATTCTGGTAATAGGGTGAGCATCTACTTTCTAAAGTAACTGCATCTGGGTGGCTCTCAGCATGCTCTTGAATCATCTGCACGCATCTCGATTTCCCGATACCGGCTTCCCCTTCTATGAGGAGTGCTTGTCCGTTGGCTGCAAGTGCTTGCGCCCAACCTTGTTTGAGGCGTTCCACCTCCCGCTCCCGTCCGATAAGAGGTGTCAATCCGCTTTCACTGGCGATATCCAGTCGGCTTTGTGCAGGGATTTCACCCGACACTTGATAGATGTTCACGGGCTGCGAAATACCGCGGAGTACAGATGCTCCGAGTGCCTCACACTTGAAAAAGCCTTCGACCAATTGATGCGTCGTATCACCAATTACAACGGTGTTCGGTGTCGCTAATTTTTCCATCCTTGCGGCGACATTCGGCGTTTTTCCGACGATGTCAATTGCTTCGGGTGCTTCCTGTCCTGAGATATGCCAGACGACGACGCGCCCGGTATCGAGGCTGATCCGAACGCTAATCTCTACGCCGAAGGTCGTGTGAAGATGCGGATTCAGGGTTTCTATAGCCGCTACGATACCTAACGCAGCTCGGACAGCGCGATGTGCAGCGTCTTCGTGTGCGATTGGATAGCCGAAATAGACGAGAACACCGTCCCCGAAGTAGCGAGCGATGTGTCCGTTTTGCGCTAAAACCACCTCCATGATACATGTCCGGTATACCTCTAAGAGGTTTCGGAGTTCTTCAGGATCAAGTTTTTCGGTGAATGCGGTGGAATCAACAATATCGCAGAAAAGGACGGTTAACTGGCGGCGTTCTGCCCCGTGTGGCAATGTCTGTTCAATAGGAACCGTATCTGCTGCTGGGAATTCAGGGGAACGCGGCGTGCCATCGAGCGGCATGCCACATTCACCGCAAAATTTGAATGATGGGTTCAAAAACCCACAATTTGTGCAGAGTTTGTGCTGCATACGCTGTTTCCTTTTCCGAATTGTGATTCGGAGAAACAACTTCTATTTTCCACTATAAAAGAAAAGTACCGATCTCATCGAAAACTGATGTTATTTCCTAAATTGGTTCAGATATTCTTCTAACTCGGTATCGCGTGGATCCAATTTATATGCTTCTTGATAGTAATCAAGTGCACTATCGGTTTTACCGACCTTCATAAAGAACGAACCGAGGTTGCGATAGGCAACACTATGTGTCGGTTTCAAATCTAAGGCATAGAGATAGTGATACCTGGCTCGCAAGAGATAGGTTTTTGTCTCTCCGATGAGAATATTAAGCGTGATTTCATTTTCCCAGCGTTGCCTGTACACTTCGCCGCCAAATCGTTTCGCTTCATCTTCGATCGCGTCAGCAACGGCTTCATCGCGGGTTTTGAACATGAGTGCGCCAGATATTGTTTTATCAATAGCGACTTTGAGTTCTGCCACTGCTTCGTCAGGGGTTTCGTCTATCAATTCCTTTTCCCATGAGGGCCAATTCGGTCCAGCAAATCTAATCCCCTGTTTGTAATACACAGCACCAAGATCGTTAAAGATTTCGGCGTTTTCGGGACGCATCTTTATTGCCTCGCTGTAAAGTTCAATGGCTTGTTGGTATCGCCCAGTATTAAAGGCATCTGTAGCATGCGTGCGAAGTTGTTTGAACTCTTCACTTTCGAGATTGACAGCGATGCCCAACTCAGACTTGTTTCCGACGAAAAAATAGATGCTGCCAATGAGGAGAATAGCAAGGCAGACAGCGATGAGTGTGGGGAGTTGCAATTTCATAGTTTCACCTTCTGATGATCATTCTGTAACATTTACCGCAACTTGGAGTACTCCGAGAAGAATTAGTAAATTGCTACATCAAACCTCTTAACTGAAAACTGATAACTGTTAACTGATGACTATAAGAACACTTATCTCCGCCGATTGTTTCTATTAAAGGTAACAGGAATGGCTTCATGGACACCGTCTCGCTCAAAATAGAGGAGTGTCTTGTATTGTGAGCGGATATTTTCATCGACGATTTTAAAAACCTCAAGCGAATGAATTTTAGTATCGTCGATTTGATAGATGAGGTCCCCGCGCTTAAGCGCGTTCGTCAATCCACTCCCTTTATCAACGTGCGTAATAAGGATCCCTGGCATCTGATATTTGCGCGCCATAGTCTTGTCAGGTTGGGCAAATGTTATCCCCCATCCGGGGGGCGTATAGTTCCATTGTCGTGTTTTTAGGGTGAATTCCGTCTGCCGTTTTTTGCCGCGACGGCTGAACTCGCATTTTATAGGTTGATTGAGTGGAAGCAGGCGTGTAAGTGCCTGAAAGTCTTTTTCACCCCTTATCTGATGCTCCGAAATGCGGAGAATGACATCGCCGCGTTTGATGCCCGCCTTGCCGATGGGGCTTTGTTTCTCTATTTCTGACACCAGAATCCCAGTATTCAGCGGTATTGACAACTTTTCTGCCAACTCTTCGGTTATCGTTTGCACCTCCACAGCAAGATAAGGCGGGATAACGCTGCCATATTCAGTCATCTGTTGAAGGACTTTTCTCGCCTTGTTGACAGGGATGGCGAAACCGACACCTTGTGAACCGCCACTCGTTGAGCGGATAAAGGTGTTTATGCCGATGAGTTCACCGTATATGTTTACCAATGCACCGCCACTGTTCCCTCGATTGATGGAGGCATCTGTCTGAATCAGGTCTTCATGATAGAGATTGTTGACGATCAGGGAACGTTGCGTTGCGCTCACGATGCCCGCTGTAACGGTCGGTTGCGCGTTCCCTATTGATAAACCGAATGGGTTTCCAATCGCGACAACCCATTCCCCTACCAAAAGGGATTCCGAATCTCCCCACTGAATCTCCGGTAAGTTTGAATCTGTGTCCACCGCTAAAAGCGCGAGGTCTGAAAAATAGTCGTGTCCGACGACTTGTGCTGTAAATTCGCGTCCATCGGATGCAATAACAGTAATATCATCAGCACCTTCAATGACGTGGTGGTTCGTCAGGATATGTCCCTTTTTGTCAACAATGACCCCTGAACCGACTGTTTGGAACGAACGTCTACGAGAATATGGGATTTCGCCCCAAAACCAGTCCTCAAAGGCGGGCTGTGTCTCAACGTTTCGGACTGCGCTGATGTTGACGACTGCAGGACTGGCTTTCGCGACTGCCGTAACGATTGCGGTCCGACGCGATGCAGTTACCGCGTTTTGTGTAGATGCTTTGCTGAATTCCGCACTGTAGGCACTGTTAAACGTGCCTACAGGTATAAGGATCAGGCACAGGAGCAGCCCAGCGATACGACTATAGTGTTGCCATGGATATATCATAATTTCTAATTTATACTGTTACAAAATAAGATTTGCGCGAAAAACAGTAATTTCGATATTTTTAACCCGTAAATCCCTTAGTAGTCTGTCCAGTCTAAAATTGGGAATAACCCCGCTCGTAGTAGGGCAATTCATTGCCCGTTTCTGAGGGGAAACGTGCGATAAATCGCACTACTACGAACGAGTCCACCCCCAATTCAAAGGTAGACAGACTATTAGAAGAAACACCCCAGCAAAAACCCCGCATATCCCCCCTTATCAGGGGGTAGGCGGACTTTAATAGGAAATGCGTAAGTCCTAACAGAACTTCTTAACGTGTCAACTTAAGAGAAATACGATACCCTTCTAATCCTGGATCGGTGTCAACGATTTCTTGAACGGCTTCGGGTGTCCGCCGTTTCGCTGGAAAGTCGTCGGCATTCGCGCATCGTAGTGCTATCCTTGCTCCGACTGCGCTGGCAGCACGTAGGTTTTCCAGTTTTACCTTTTCCAGTGTATCGTAAGCCGTATGACCGAAACCCCTACCAGCGGGGAGTGCCTCTGGGTCGCCTATGTGGCTTGAAGGGACACCTTTCAGGAAAAATGGAAAGTGATCGGAGTAAGAATGCACTTTTTGTCCGACAGGCATTTCGGCGTGCATCTGCTCACGTGCGGTGTTAAAGAACGGTCCCAGCGCGTCCCAGCAGTGCAGGACTATACCTTTGCGACTTGTGCCACCCGCGGCATCCATATTCAGCATGAACCGGATGTTATCCAACTCCGAGTCGTGCGCGTCAACATACCGAAACGCGCCTGTGAGTCCGATTTCCTCTGTGCCAAAGGCGATGAATCGGACGGTGCGTTTGAGCGAATCACCGGCATAAGCAGATAAGACACGGGCGGCTTCTATTACGGATACCATGCCTGAAGCAGGGTCGTGCGCGCCTTGCGAAATGTCGTGTCCATCGTAATGGCAACCGACGATTATCATCTCGTTCCCGTTTTCAGAACCGGGCAAATCCGCGACGACGTTCCATGACGTGCGGGGTTCGTTGACATCCGTGGTCTGGAGCTTCAGTGTTACTTTCCCTTGTTTCCGTTCCAAGAGCCGTGTCAAGAATTCGCCGTCCTCTTTGCAAACGGAGATACCCGGAATGGGGGCAGGCCTGTTATTTTGGAGACTCCCTGTTTCGGGTCCGACACCCGGATGTTCACTGACGAAAATGAACCCACTCGCGCCAGCGAGGACCGCGCGTTCAAATTTCTCTTTGCGATGTACCCATCTTCCGAGATCGGGCGGTGAGGAGCTCTTTGCCATGACAAGGTTATTTGTAGCGGTATTACCGAGTGCCTCATATTCTGGAGGGCTTCCGTGTCCAGCAGAGATCAATTCGGTTGTGATGTCGTCAGCGGGGCAGTAAGGGAGTGAGATGCAGTGCAGTGTTCGGCGGATGGGTTCCAGCACCTCAAGCGTCGCCGCGCCACGCGTCCAACCGGCATAAGGGTAATCTTCGAGTCTGACGTTCTGGAGTCCATATCGTTTGAAGCAGTCTGCAATGAAGTTCGCGGCTGCATACTCTTCAGGGGTTCCGGCGAATCTGGCACCGTATTCATCGCATAAGACGGTCAGGTTGTCCATCACCTCTTGTGAAGTATAGATATCACCGACCATCTGTTGGTCGAACTGCAAGTAAGGGTTCGTTTTGCTCATAAGTTTCGGTGTTCTCTTGGTTTTTGACGGTTTGGGGCGGTAGCGATACCATTCTTGCGTTGGCAATCTTTTTGAGTTGCCACAGATCTAATATCTGAATGCGTCGATACCGTTTCTCAAGGACTTTGTGATCTTTAAACTGATTTAGGAGTGCCTCTGTCCTTTCGACAGAGCAACCGATTAATTGTGATATTTTTTTTGTCGAAAGTTTGCGTAAGGTGCATTGTGAACCGTGTCTGATCGTTGTACGATTTTGCTTCGGCGCGTTGGCGTAGTTTTGTAATAGCAGCGCGAGCCGTGATGCCGGACTCCGAAACGCAATGTTCAGAAACGGGTTAGTCGTTCCCTGCTGTGATTTCCGACCTCTGGATAATAGGTTAACAACATCTGTGCTTTTAGGAGGTGTCCACTTGGACTTCGCAATACCAAAAACCCGCAAACGGCATCCTATAGCCGCTATAGCCGATTGGATGCGCTGAAACAGTGGACGTTTAAACGGCATCGCTAAATGCGTTTTTCGCTTCAGAAAGAATTGAAAGTTTTTCGCGCTAACGATACCGATAACGGTTTCCGTAAGCGTTTCAGCAGTGAGGTTCCGACTTGCTTCGTTATCATCCCATGCGATTGCGCCAAGGATTTCACCCGGTTCCAGTACCTCTAAGGTGACAGGTTCGCCTTCAGACGGTGTTTCATAGATTTTGACGCGTCCCTCCTTCAGCAGATAAACCCCTTCAGTCGTAATGGTATCTTCGTATTTCAGTTGTTTGAAGGTCGTTATCCGTTCAAGCGCGTTTGCGTCTGACTCGGAGAGGTCGTGGA
>VXXH01000272.1 GCA_009835515.1 Candidatus Poribacteria bacterium | reverse complement strand
TGGATAAAAACACTATAAAGGATATCCCATGGATTTACAAGTAGCAACTTGGGTTGGTATAGTAAACCGCCGTATCGGTTCTTGGTCACACCGATTGATTATATGGAGATAGTCATAAACCATCCAACGTTTGGTGAGTTTTTGGAGGCAGAAGGGGTACCTGGAGCCCCTGCCTTGGCGATGAATGCATTGTACACACCTGTCAAAACACCTGTGATGCTTACAGGGGTTCAGCCCCACAGAATTCAAGAACTTTCTTCACATCTCTCTGGCTCAAAATTCGATTTTGTTGAATTGCTCGGTGATATCGGCGGCGCGCCTGCAGCACCGCCTGCAGGGGCTACAACAAAACTCTTTGCGGGGGATATGATTGGTGCCGCCGTCGTTACAGGAGATGTTACGAGCCTCATTGGTTATGGGACGGTGACACAGGTTTATGACGATAAATTTATAGCCTTCGGTCACCCATTCTTTGCAGATGGGAAGTCTGCATTACCGGTATACAGAGCTGTAACCCATGGAATCAGGTCCAGCTTGGCGGCACCAACGAAATCTGTCTCAGCGTATGGAAATCCGATCGGGACAATAACTAAAGACCTACATCCTGCGATTGTAGGGGAACTCGGACCAGGACCGGCAATGATTCCTGTGAAGGTCGCCTATCATCCGGTTAACAACACGCCTATAGAGAAACATCACGTTGTCGCTTACGGACAAGAGTGGGCGGTTTCGTACGTTGCCGCAGTAACAATGGACGCTATTCGGATGGAGCGGAATGCTGCAACCGTTGAAGGAACTGTGACGCTTCACTTTCAAGAGACCGAAACTGTGTATACAGAAAAGTTTCGGACCGCCTCTTCAAATCCGTTTCTCGATGTGTTCATAAAGACAGGTTCCATTATTGATGCGTTCACTAATACACTTACAAACAGCGCGGGCAAAGCAACCTTGAAAGCGGTGTCGATTGCTATCGTGGACAAACCGCAAATTGCCATAGCCGAAATTGACGAAATTATTCTGCCTGCTGAAGTGATGCCTGGCGAAAGCCTCACGGTTTCGGTTGTGCTACTTCCGCACTGGAGTACTGCTGGTGCTGATCGGATAATTCAAAGAGATGTTATCCTTGACATCCCTGACGGCTTCCCGATGGGTGAAGCAAACCTCACGGTTTCCGCCGCCGATGAATCGACTGACGACACAGAATTCACACAACTCTTGGGCGATATTTTCGATGAACTCTTAGGCACCGACGAAGAAGATGATGAAAAACCGTTGCCAAGGAACCTCGACGAACTCATCCGTCAGAAGGAAGAAGCTCAGATGGATGCAGGGTTAATTACAATAACCCTTACACCATCGGCTTTTGGCGGTGGATTTCCATTCCCAGAAGATTTACCGCTGCCAGAGAATGACGAAGAGGGTGAAGGGGATGATGGAGAAATTCCAGAAGGTTTTCCATTCCCAGAAGGTCTCCCATTGCCGGAAGGCTTCCCACTCCCAGACAATTCTGCGGAACAACCCATAGAAACTGAACTCGTTATTGAGGGGTTTATCGTAACAGGGTCTAAAGAGGCACAGATTACGATTAAAGTAGGAGACGTGGGAGCGGGTGCGCTGCCAATAATAGAAGGCGCGCAATAATAATTTCAGAACGCTATTGTATGGACAGGTATCCCTGCCTGTTCATACAGCCTTATAGTAAAGCATCTTTTGTGTTTGCTTGCTGCGCCACGGTTTTTCGTCCGTGTAGAAACCTGCCCTGCAGGGTTATGGAATCAATTTTCGCAACGTCTGAATCAGTGTGCTTTCTGAAAACCATTTGCCCGCCACGCGCCACACACTGCTCGAAAACGTCGGATAGACGTGGATCATCCCGCTCAACTTCCGCAAAGGAATCCCTTGTTGCATCGCCAGCACATACTCGTGAACGACTTCTCCCGCATTCGCGCCGACAAGATGAACCCCCAATATCTTTCCAGTCCAGCGACCCGCAATAACCTTGCTAAAGCCGTGTGTCTCGCCTTCCGCGACGGCTCTATCAACGTCCGCTTGGTCGAGTGTGAACACGTCAACGTCCCCATATTTCTCACGCGCCTCTGTCTCAGTCAGGCCACAGCGTGCCACCTCCGGGTCACAGAAGGTCGTCCACGGCACGACAGCATAGTTGATCGTTTTAGAGAATGGAAAGAAGATATTCCGAAGGAGCAGCTGCGCTTGGAAAGCGGCGACGTGTGTGAACAGATAATGCCCGATCACATCACCCGCGGCGTAGATGTTCCTGACGCTTGTCTGGAGTCTATTGTTCACCTCAATCCCGCGTCTACTCACCTGCACCCCGATTTTATCGAGTGCTAACCCTTCAACGTTCGGCGCCCGTCCTGCTGCAATCAGAATTTTATCAAAAGTCTGTTCTGCTGTTCCGTTTTCACTATCATCGAACTTTACATTTATGCCTTCTTGGCTTTCGGCAACTTGCTCGATATTGGTATTGAGTCGGATCGTGATCCCCTCCTCACGGAGGTAACGCAGCATCTGTTCTGAAACATCGGTATCTTCTTTTGTAAGGATACGTCCGCTGCGTTGTGCGATCGTCACATCGGCACCGAGACGGTGAAACGCCTGTCCAAGTTCAACACCGATTGGACCGGCACCGACGACAAGCAGCCGTTCCGGGAACGTCTCTAAATCCCAAACAGTTTCACTGTCAAGATAATCACAAGATTCTAACCCAGGTATCGGCGGCGCGAGCGGACGCGAGCCGGTACTGATTACAAACTTTTTGCTTTTGAGCGTGCGCGTCTCTCCACTTTCGGTATCTGCCACAATGAAGGTATCAGGTGATTCAAAATGCCCATCTCCAAAGATGACATCGACCCCCATCTCGCGAAACCGCTCCGGGTTATCGTGTTCCGCTTCTATGGCGTGTTGTGTCCCCTGCACATACGCCATCACACGTTCCCAGTCAGGTGTAGCATCGCGGACAGCAATGCCGTATTTCTCCGCATTCTGGATGGAATTCGCCACCTTCGCCGCTTTCAGGAGTGCTTTAGAGGGCACGCACCCCGTCCAGAGGCAGTCGCCACCAATGCGATGCTTCTCCACAAGCGCGGTTTTTTTACCTAATTTTGCGCCCGCTACAGCAAGTACAAGTCCCGCGCTGCCGCCGCCAATGATCGTCAAATCGTATACAGCCACGATTTTGTCTCCATGTTGTCCCATTTACCGTCGTTGACGCAGCACTCTGCCCGGCAGCTGCCCCGTCACGTTGCCATCTTCGACAACTGAAACGCCGTTGACGAATACCCAGTTTACACCGACAGGCGATTGCACCGGATCGAACCATGTAGACCTATCTGCAACGGTTTCTGGGTCGAAAACGACGATGTCCGCGGCAAGCCCCTGACTGATTCTGCCGCGGTCGTGAAGTCGAAAACGTTCGGCAGGGAAACCGCTCATCTTGTAAATCGCTTCTTTCAGCGAGACCAGCTGACGTTCACGCACGAACTTACCAAGATACTGCACGAAACATCCGTAACTCCGGGGATGTGGATGTGGGATGTTATAGACACCATCGCTCGCGATCATCATACGGGGATGGTTTGCTGTCTGATTCAGGATGCGTTCATTTTCTTCGGGCGGTGTCGCCCACGGCATCACGAAGGTCTCAATCGCGGCTTCTTCGCAGATGAGATCAAAAGCGAATTCTTCGTTAGATTTACCCTCACTTTCGGCGGCTTCAGCAAGCGTCATACCGATAAACCTACCGGAACGGTTGTAGCCCACAATTTGGCTACCGTCGCGTAATTCGGCTCGCAAGTATGTAACCGATTTTTCTCGGACTACAGGGTCCTCGAGGTGTGCTAACATATCAGCAGGCGCACCCGTCTGAAATTCCATCGGAAGCATCATCGCGAGATGCGTCATACCGGCGGGATAAAGGTAGGATTCAAAGGTCAGATCTATCTGTTCTTTCTCAACGCGTTCAAGTATATCAGCGGCTTCATCGTCCACCCGTTCATGTGAGATATGCACAGGAATCCCAGCGCGTTGGGCAATTTCAAGCGTCTCCTCCCACGCCTGCTTTCGACCGAGGATACGGTACCGGATATGCGCTGCATAGATTGCGTCGTAACTCGCCGCGATCTTTGAAAGATACACAAGTTCGTGCAAATCGGCATTCGCGGATGGCTGATAATCCAGTCCTAAGCAGAGGCAGCACGCCCCTGCTTCTAACCATTCACGGGTTGTCTGTTCCATCGCTTTCAATTCATCAGGCGTTGCTGGGCGCGGGTCCCATCCCATCGCACCGATGCGAACAGCGCAGTGCGGTACCTGTGGATATAGGTTCGCTGGGATGCGTCCGTCGAACATACTGAGATACGCATCCGGGGTCTGCCAGTTGAGCGGCAGTTCAGCATCGCCATAGGCAAACTGCGTGTAATGCCACAGTTCTTTCGCCTGCTCCGGTGGTAAAGGTGCCCAGCCAAAACCGTCTGGCGCAGCCAAGTGTGTCGTTACACCTTGACTGACTGCCGCAAACTGGTCACGTCCACCGAGCAGAGAGACCTCTGAATGTACATGCACATCAACGAAACCGGGGCAGACGACCTGTCCATTCACAGAAATTCGGCGAGGTGTTTCTGCTGCCGCGAGGTCACCAATCGCAGCGATCTGATCGTCTTGGATGCCGATGTCTGCAACAAACGGCTCCTGTTTACCCGTTCCATCAACTATATTTCCGTCAGTAATAATTGTATCAAATCTCATAAGATGCTCCTCTGTTGTTGATTGAGTCTATCACTGAAAATGGCGTATGTCAATATAAAACTTGGGTCAACATGCTCTCCGAAGCACAACACTCATCACGATTTTCTTTTGACAAAAAATCTGATGCCTGATACAATAGCAGTTAGGATTTACCTTAAATTTACAACCGAAATTTCTTAACCCACAATAGGAGGAAACTTATGCATCAAGCCTACACTTTCATCAGACTATTGTCCGCAGGTCTATATTCCGTATTCGGGATAGTCCTATTGTCGTTGACGATTGCGTTGAGCGGTTGTAGTGAGGATCCTTCTGGCGGAAGCGGTTTCACGGATGTAGCACGCGGTGAACCTACTATAGTCGATTCAGTTTTAGCGATTAGTGTCTTTGATGACAGACCCGACGGTATCACGAATACGTTCTTTGCCGAGTTCAACGATCAAGTGTATTTATGGATCTTGTGGGCGAATATTACAGAGGAACATACGGTTGAAGTCAGGTGGTACTCCCCAGAGGACGGTATTGACGATCCACCGTTCTGGGAAGAGAAACAGACCTTTACCTCTACAACCGGTGATAAAATTACGTGGTTTTATATTGATCTACCTGACCCAGACATTACAGGTGAGTGGTTCGTTGAAGTCTACCTTGATGGTGACCTCTTTGAGCGGAGCCATATCTTCTGGGTAGAGTAACCACCTGCCGCACCCAGATGGAGAGAAATCATGGATAGACTCAGAATCGCACATATCGGCACAGGCAGACGTGGTGCCGGTACCTACCTCCCTCTTATCTCAAAATTGGCAGGCGACCTTGCGTTAGTCGCTGTTTGTGATCCACGCGAAGAAAGCACTAAAGAACAGGGTGAGAAATACAACGTCCCTGCCTATACGAACACCGAGCAGATGTTAGACGAAGTAAAACCTGATATCTGTTCAATCGTGATTACACCGAGCAACAATCACATTCCGGGATTGCTCTGCTCCGAGCGCGGTATCAGTTATTGTACAGAGACACCGATTGATACCGATCTCGGATGGGCGGATAAGATGATCGCCTCCGCACAAGAGAACGGCATAAAACTGGAGGTCAACGAAAATTATTATCGTGTACCGACAGAGCGGATCAAACGGGAAATGATTCTTGCTGGGGTCTTCGGCAAAGTTAATGTCGCCTACAACGACTTCCGGGGACACGGCTATCACGGCATCGGTCTCATCCGCAGTTATGTCGGTTTTGATAACGAACCGGTGCAAGTTTACGGCTTCCGAAAGGGATATGACGTTCAGGAGCACGTCTGGCGGAAAGGGCAACCCACGCGCGATACTGAGGATTGGCAACATGCAGTGATTGAGTTCGCAGATGGTGCCGTCGGTATCTTCAATTTCAGTGGTCTCTCCTACGGCTCCCCGCTACGCGGCTTTAACGGTTCAAAGTTCTACGCAGCGCGCGGGATGTGTTTCCGAAACGACGCTGTCATTTTGAACGACACTGCCGATGAACAGCGCGCGATTACCGTCACACGCAGAACCAATACCGTTGACGGCTATGAAACCTTAGCCGCGCTTGTCGCCGACACCGACCCTGAAGTGGTTTGGGAAAACCCGTTGCAGAATTATCCGCTCAGCGATGGCGAAATTACGGTCGCTTCGGAACTGATGAGCCTCGTCAACGCCGTTCGAGATGATACAGAACCTGAGTACGGCGCGTATAACGGTCGCAAGGACCGCGAAATTGATGTTGCAATGGCACGTTCATGGTCAAACAACGGCGCGCCTGTTACTTTCCCATTTGATTATGAGAAACGTTGAACACTCAAAAGATCGACGACGAAAAACCAGCGAAGGACATCTATGGCTTTGTAAGACCGTCTTTGCTGATGGCTAACGGCTGACAACTGAATTTACCTTGCCGTCTGTGCTGGGATTCTGTATACTTTAAAAGGAGAAAGTACAAAACGCAACAGGAGCGAGACATGTTGAAAAAAATGTGGTGCTTTTTCGTCCTCCTATTCATCTTCGGTTTCAGTGCGACGTTGATGGGAAACGAATGGGCAAACTACTATTTTCCCGATACACTTGGCAGCTACTGGACCTACGAAGACCAGGACGGTGAAGAATTCACGCGCTACGCCATAGAACCACAGGATTTTGATGGCGAAACCTATCGTGCGTTCAGTTATGACCCGCCGTTAGAAGATTGGGCAGACTATAGGTATCACATCCATTCCTATTTCTACCAAGTCGGTAACGACTGGGTCGCATTCTCTACCGGTGAAGAAATTGAAAACGCTATCAAGGCACTGGTGACGAATAAACTCGACGAAGGGGTGATGCAGCCCCTCCGAGAGCAGCTGGATAAGACGGCTCCACCTGGCGTTACCTTTGACATTAGTACAACCTTTGAAGCGGAGGCACAAGACTACTTTTATCTTTTCCCAACACCGATTACTTACAATGAGGAATGGGATTCGATGGCGGTACACGGAAAATTTGTCATCAGAATTGATGTCGCCGGTGATCCCAACGAAGTTCCACCCGGTGGGGCGTTGATATTTACCTTCAATTACAATGTCTCAGAAATAGGAACAGTTAAAACTACCGAAACTGTTGAGACACCAGCGGGGACATTTGAAGACTGTTTGAAAATTGAATTTCAAGCAGAAATAGGCATGACACTTGAAACATCTCCGCCTATGGAAGGAACGCAATCCATGTTGCCGGACAATTCAAAATCGTTGACAACCCTCTGGTTAGCACCTAATGTTGGACTCGTTAAAATGGAACAAGAATCTGAAAATAGCAACACCTCGAAAACTTTTGAATTGACGAACTACGAAATCAAATCTACTGAATCAGGAAGCGGCGAAACCAATTAAGCCCGATTCCTGAAGCCTCGCTTTCGGGAATTGTGAACGTTCCCGGGAGTGCCAAAAGGAACTCTACATGTTGAAAAAATTTCGGTCTGCTTTTCTGTTTCTGCTCGTCTTCGGTTTCAGCGCGACATTGATGGGAAACGAGTGGGCAAATTACTATTTCCCAGATGTTCTTGACAGTTACTGGACCTATCAAGACCATGACGGTGAGGAATTAACGCGCTACGCCATAGAACCTGAAGATATTGATGGCGAAACCTATCGTGCGTTCAGTTATGAACCTGTCTTGGAGGACTGGACAAACTATCAGTATTATTTTCATCCCTATTTCTACCAAGTCAGTGCCGACTGGGTGGCGTTCTTTGTCGGTGATGATATCGAAAATGCGACACGGGCGGTCACGGAGCAACAGTGGAACGAGGCTATGGTCGTGATGAAACAACAGTTGAATAATCAACTGCCACCCGGGATGAACCTTGACCTTAATGTAACATACGACCTTGATATACAAGCACAGGACTATTTCTATTTTCTGCCAACCCCCGCGACGTTCAATGAGGACTGGGAGGCTTCGCGCGTTGATGTGGAAATGGATTTGCAGATTGAGATTACAAGCAACTTGGACGGTTTTCCACCAACAAGTCAGGCAATCACAATGTTCCTGACCCTTGTTGAAACTGGAAATGTCACTGGCACAGAAACCGTCGAAACGTCTGCTGGTAGGTTTGAAGATTGCCTAATAATCGAGTATAAAGTGGATGCCACAATAGAGACTGAACCGGACCTACCAGAAGCGAAAACCTTGTTTGCAGATGCATATAAAGGGACGTTAACAACGCTCTGGCTCGCACCGAATGTCGGCATTGTTAAAATGCTGCAAGAATCCGAAAATAGCGATACCGTCAAAACTCTTGAGCTAACGAACTATGAAATCAAATCCACTGAATCAGAAAGCGGTGAGGATGATTAATTCCGTTTCTGAAGGGATGCTTTCGGGAACTTGCGAGTTTGACGAGAGCCACAAAAGGAATCTCTTATGTTGAAAAAGAT
>VXXH01000563.1 GCA_009835515.1 Candidatus Poribacteria bacterium | reverse complement strand
ATGCAACCTTTCCCCCCTTAAAATACGACATAACGTCATGAGGCATTTCGGCGAAACTTGCAGGTTTCCGAAACTTGCTATCAAACGACTTTGGAGGATCGCATGAAAAACGAAGATGTTGATCTGATTCACCGCATCTTGGCAGGTGATGAGGCTGCGTTCACTGCTCTGGTGGAAAGACACCGGAAGTGGATTCATTCACTCGCATGGCGTGAGATTGGTGATTTCCACGCAGCACAAGAAATCACACAAGACACCTTTATTCAAACTCTTAAATCGCTGCCTACCTTGAGGGATCCCAACCGTTTTTTGGGATGGCTGTATGTGATAGCAAAGCGTCAGTGCATTGAGTGGCTGCGGCGAAAGCCGATTACGATGCAGTCCTTAGATACAATGCCTAAAGCCGAGTTAGAAACGGTATTCTATACGCAATATCTTGAGGAAGAGCAAACGCGAGCATCAACGGATGGGCTGCGTGCAGTCGTGGAACGCCTCCTCCGAAAGCTGCCAGAATCTGAACGTTCTGTGATGGTCCTGCACTATTTCAACGGCTTGACATACGAGGAAGTGAGTGAACGTTTAGATGTATCTTTGAACACAGTCAAAAGTCGGCTATATCGGGCGCGGAAGCGACTGGAACAAGAGGAGTCAATGCTGCGAGAAAACCTGGGTCCAAATTTATTAAAAAATGAACCGCGATACATTAGTATTCAAGCGAACGCGACAACAGAAAACGGAGAACACTTGGCAGAAGGCGGTTTTGAACTCACGCAAACTGATAAGGTTTTCACTTCTACCGGCTCTCACACGATGGGACTCCATGGCGACTACCCGCTGCCAATGTATATGTTGCTGCACTATATTAACCACCCTAATGTGATAGACCTCTTTAAATTTCCTTTGGCTATTGGGAGTCGGTGGAAGTCGGAGGGTCCTCACAAATCAAAAGCAATGATAACTTTGGAAGCACATGAGACAGTCGGGGTCTCAGCAGGAACTTTTCCATCGTGCCTGAAACATAAAACTGTCTTCACAGACGCTGACGTAGAAGAACCCGACGCTGAGCATGGAAACGCATACCTAAACGGGACGCGTTATCTGTGGTTCGCTAAAGGCATTGGGCTCGTGAAGATGCGCTATGAGCATTCTAATGGTGTTATTACAGAAGCCGAATTGCTTGAATATGAGATGCCTGTCCAAGAACAAGAATATCTACCTTCGCAAATTGGCACGCAGTGGACATACAGATGGCACAACGATTACAACGACGAGGCAATTGTTGAAAGCTGGCACGTCACCAGAAATTTCAGCCACTCCAAAAACCTGGATAACCCCTTAGAGCTTGCATCTGCAAGATATGAGGTGAGAATAAATGAAGATGAACCGCGGGTCGCACATGTCAAGTGTGTGCTAACACCAAAAGCAGATAGTGGTCCTAAAGCGGACCGCAAACCGTTGCTCTTGTCCATGACCCGTTTTGGGACAGAATGGTTGTACGATGGATATGCCCGGTATCTTCAAGGTTTGACGGTTACCAATGTCCACGGTGAAACATTACTAATAGAGGAGATTGGTAAAACACAGTGGGTTGCTGAGGTAGAAAGCACATCACCTTTAACCCTGCAATACAAAGTGTTGATAAATCATGATGAGCGGGATTGGCCCTTTGGTCGGAATGAAGCACCATACGTCCAAGAGGATTGCATTTTCTTGCCGGGATATGCGCTGTTTATCGTCGGTGAAGTCAAGGATATTCAACTAAAAGTCGATGTGCCGGACAGCTGGCACGTCTCAACACCTTGGGAACAGATTGCCTCGGATGAACATCATTTCGTATGCGAAGATCAGGACGACCTGATATTCGCGTATCTCGTGCTTGGTGAATACAGTAAACGTCTGGCAAAATTGGGAGATGCAGAGGTCGTGATTGCAACCGGTGGACGTTTTAAAGCGTCTATTGATAAGGTCCAACCTACCATCGAGTCACTCCTGCACGGGTACTCAGATGTATTTGATGCTACCCCAACAGGTAAGATACTTTTTGTTGCCAACCCGTATGGCGAAAAAGGATATCCCGGTGGCGGTGCCTCCGGACGCAGCATCAGCGTGCACGTCGGCGGCGAGTTAGATAAAGCAAGCAGACGTTTTTGGTTACCGCTTGTGGGATACATGATTTCCTCTCTCTGGGTTGGGACTCAGGCTATCAATTTTAGAGGACAAGAATATTGGTTTAGCGCAGGTTTCACGGGATATTATTCAGATATTGTTTCTATCCGTCTTGGACTTACTTCTGAAAGCGATTTTCTCAGAAGTTTTGAACGCAAGTGGGAATCGTATCTATCTCGACAGGGTGAACTTTCTATCCGCGAGGCAGGGGAAGACAAATCCGCCAACCGAGAACTCGTTTATGACGGCGGCAGTTTAATCGCTGTGGCTTTGGACTTGCAAATTCGCACACTTACACAAAACCGAAGCAGCTTGGACGATGTGATGAAGCAGATGTATCGGGAATTTGGTCTTACCGGCGTTACCTATACGATAAATGATGTCATCAGGATTGTCAATCAAATTGCCGGTGAAGATTTTAAACCCTTCTTCAGCAAATATGTGACAGGAACAGAGCGACTGCCGTTAGAGCAATATCTTAAAGCGGCAGGTATGAATGCAGAGGTAGCGTTTGGTGAGAGACTTCCGAGTCTTAATTATATCCTTTTTGAGATGCTTCAAATCAAATCGCTTGGCGGTCCAACAGGACGTGGAATGTTCATCCATCATTCATCAGAGTATCAGGATGACGATGAGTTGATAGACATCAACGGCACACCCGTGAAAACATTTGACGACATCAGGAAGGCTGCCAAAGATTGGAAATCCGGTGATGCCGTCGCATTAACCCTTAAAAGGGAAGGTAAAGAAATTATCCTACCCATCACACTATCAGGTGACACCTCGAAAAGACCACCACTGGAACCAGGACCCCTTGATGTTACTATCACGAAAAACATGGATAGCACAAACCTACAACGCGCCATCTGGTCGAGTATTGTGGGCGATAAAGGAGAAAATTAATGAAAAAAACAGATAAATCCGAACGCAACATTGTGCTGAGTGCAAGTGCTGCTACAGAAAGCGGGAATCATTTGGCAGAAGGGAATTTCACCCTTAAGAGGACCAATAGGACTTTGACATCCACCGACTACGGTACAGCAGGGCACGGTGGCGGTGATCCGTCGCCGAAGTACATGCTGCTATATTATATGAGCCATCGTGATACTAATCTCTTCAAGTTCCCAATCGGTATTGGCGAAACCTGGACAGAAGAAGGGCACTGGCGCGTGCAGACGAAGAGTCGTTTAGAGGGTTATGAATCTGTAGAAGTCTCGGCAGGCACGTTCTCGGACTGCCTGAAGCATAAAACTGTCTTTACAGATGCCGATGTAAAGGATACGAAGACTGAGCTGCGAAACGCGCTTTTGAACGGCACCCGTTATCTATGGTTTGCCGAGGGTGTTGGTCTTGTGAAATTGCGATATGAACATTCTAACGGGGTCGTTACAGAAGCCGAATTGCTTGAATACAAGATTCCAGTTGAAGACCAAGAATACCTTCCTTTGCAAATTGGCAACGTGTGGTCCTATAAATGGCAAAATACTTATCGTGCCGAAGCCGCTATTGAAGAGTGGCGCGTTATCCGAAATTTCAGTGAACCTGAGAATCTTGATACCCCGATGGAACTTGTATCGGCGAGATATGAGATTAAAATAGATGCCAATGAACGGCGCGTGGCGAATGTTATGTGTGTGCTAACGCCAAAGACAGACAGTAGGGGCGAGGTAACCTCGCCCCTACAAACGGACCAAAAGCCGTTGTTGTTATCTATGAGCCACTTTGGCACTGAAGATTTGTACGATGGATATAGTCGGTATCTTCGAGAACTAACAGCCACGGATACTGATGGCGAAAAAATACCGGTCACAGAAATTGGAAAAACGCAATGGATGGTTGAAGTCGAGAATGATTTACCTGTGACGTTGCGTTACAAAGTGTTGCTGAACCATGATGAACGGGAGTGGGCCTTCGGTAGGGATGAAGCACCGTACGTTCAGGAAGACTGTATTTTCTGTCCGGGATATGCGCTGTTTATCGTCGGTGAAGTGGCGGATATTGAACTGCGTGTTGATGTTCCGGATGACTGGCACGTCTCGACCCCTTGGAATCGTATTGGAAACGAAAGGGATCATTTTGCTATAACAGACCAAGACGATCTGATGTATGCGTATCTTGTGCTTGGAAAGCATTCCGAGAGAATGGCGGAATCTGAAGGGACAGAGGTGCTGCTCGCTTTGGGTGGACACTTCAAAGCATCTATGGATGAAGTTCAAAGAACAGTTAAATCACTTCTGCATACATATTCCGGAATTTTCGGCGGTACGCCAAAGGATCGTATGTTGTTTGTGGCGAATCCTTGTGATATATACAGCGGGGGCGGCGTATCTGGTCGCAGCATCAGCGTTCTGATGGACGGGACATTAGATGCAGACAACAGACAATCATGGACACCGCTCGTAGCACATGAAATTTGCCATATCTGGAATGGAAAAGCTATCAATTTTAGAGGGCAGGAATATTGGTTTAGCGAAGGGTTCACTGAGTACTGTTCAAAAATTAGCTGCGTTCGTCTCGGTATAATTTCCGAAAATGATTTTCTTCGAGATCTTGAACGCAAGTACAAATTGTATCTGTCTAAACAGGGCGAGCTCTCCATCCGCGAGGCCGGCGAAAACAAGATGTCGAACCGCGAACTCGTCTATGACGGTGGGAGTCTAATTGCTGCTGCATTAGACTTGCTGATCCGCAAGCACACACAAAACCGGAAGAGTTTAGACGATCTAATGAAGCAGATGTATCGGGAATTCGGGCTCACCGGAAATGAATACACAATGAATGATGTCATCAGAATCGTCAGCCAAATCGCAGATGAAGATTTTGAACCGTTCTTCAAAAAGTATGTTTCAGGAACGGAACGGTTACCGCTGGCGGACTATTTCATGAATGCGGGCATCGATGTCGAGATAGCATTTGGCGAAAAACTTCCGAGCCTTGGATATATACTCTTTCAGATGCTTCAAATCAACTCACTCGGCGGTCCAACAGGCGGCGGCATGTTCATCCACCAATCCCCGCAGTATCAGGATGACGACAACTTGATAGGCATCAATGGTACGCCGGTGAAATTTTTTGACGACATCAGAAAGGCTGCCAAAGATTGGAAACCTGGTGATATGGTTGAACTAACCCTTCAACGAGAGGGTGAAAATGTCACCCTACCTATCACATTAGCCGGAGATCCATCTGAAAGTCCGCCATTAGAGCCAGGTCCTATTGATGTTACCATCACGAAAAAAACGGATAGCACGGAGTCGCAACGCGCCATCTGGTCAGGAATGTTAGGCAATGGAAACCCTTCTCAAGTCGAGATACTATAGTTAACGTGAATTCCGTATTTGTAGCGCAAACTTTTAGGTTGTGCCTATCCTTTTTATGTGAAGTGTCTTTAATAGACAAACTCCAAACTTTTAAGGAAGCATCATGTTACGAACACTTATCCGCCAAGAACTTCTAACGCATCTGATGAGTGCGCGGTTTTTTGCTGCCGTTGTCATTACGCTTCTACTCGTTGTCGCCAATGCTGTCGTGCTTCTTGAAGATTACGAGCGTCGACTGGCGAAATATAACCAGCAGGAAAATGCACATCGTGAGAAGGCACAAGAAGCGAAAACCTACTCAACTTTAAAACTGTCTGTTGAACGCCCGCCGAACCCTTTAAGTCTCTTTAGTGCGGGATTGGATAAGCGGCTTGGCAGCACTTTTGACATTTACCACGGTTTCGTCCCGATGATTTCGGATGGCTCGGCGCGAAGTCTCGATAACACATTTCTTAACCTCTTTTCAAAGAGCGATCTCGTCCTCATTTTTCAGATTGTTTTGAGCCTGATGGCACTGCTTTTCGCTTACGACGCAATCGCAGGAGACTGGGAAAGTGGCACCTTACGCTTGGTTATCTCACATCCAGTGAGGCGTGGATCCATTCTACTTGCCAAATATATTGGAGCAATAGTCTGTCTGCTGCTCCCCGTGCTGATGAGTCTGCTGATGGTCCTGATTTTGTTATCCACTGTCGACTCAATCCAATTGGATGGAGAAGACTTTCTTCGGATCGGGGGGATCATTCTGACGACAACCATCTACTTGTCTGCATTTTATCTGATTGGACTGTTGATTTCTACAGCGACACGCCGCACTGCCACATCCCTGATGCTCTGTATGTTTCTGTGGGTAGCTTTGGTACTCGTCTATCCAAACTGGAGTCGGTTTACCATTACCCCCGTTGGTGATACGCGCGCAATACATTCATCTGCCAATCAACAGATTGAACAGATTTGGGAAGAGGTTGACAGAGAAAAAGATCAATTTTTAGCAAACAGTCCACTTGAAGGTGAGCCCCAAGGGTTCAATCTACAGACCAGGCAGTCAAATAGTTTCTCGTCGGGGGGATCCCTCAGCAAACGGTATGGAATAGATATGAAATTGTGGAATCCATCAGACCCATTAGTACCGCATGTTCAAGATTATCATGCCACTATGGGTGCCTTACATATCCGTTCGGCAGAACAGATCGCTTTAGTCCGAAAACAGACTTTAGATAGCACCTCTCTGCAAGAATCAATATGGCATGAACGCCTGATGAAACTCAGTCCTGCAAGTCTGTACACGTTTGCAACTGCCGCGTGGGCAGGCACGGATCTGGACGGCATGTCTGACTTTCTCCAAGCCGTCCAGGGTTACCGGCGCACTATCATTGACTATTTCCACGACAAAGACGCATTCAGCAGTCGGCAATGGTTCGCCTCTGACAAAGGCACAGTAGACTGGTGGGATTTGCCTCAGTTCCATTTTGATCGAACGGATGCCTCGGAAAACGCAACACGAGCGCTGCCAGAATTATTTTTGCTTTTACTCATCAACCTGGTTCTGTTCACAGGGACCTTCCTGACTTTCACTAAAATTGAAGTTTAAAGGAGAATCCCAATGATCTGGCACATTATCAAACGAGAACTCTTTGACCACATCAATAGTCTACGTTTTATTCTAACGGTTGTGATACTTTCCGCCTTAATGGTTACTAATGCCGTGGTGCATCTTCGGACACATCCAGAAAGGGTCCGTAATTATTCCAAGAATATTACCGAGTCCCTCGATACGTTGAAATCCCAGACGCAGTTGTACGCTTTGGCAGAAAAGGGACCAGGGACTCTCTATAAACGTCCATCTTCGCTTGCCTTCATCGCAGATGGCGGCAATGCTTATCTACCGGAACATACATCGAACGAGGGGAATTGGTCCAAAAGCGGTCCAGGGTGGAAAGTAAAAAGCAACTGGTGGCTGAGTTACGGATCCGCGAATCCAGACGCAAAAGATCTACGTCCGCAGGCAACGCAGATAGATTGGGTATTTATTATCACCTACCTCCTCTCCTTTATTCCACTTTTATTCACCTTTGACGCGCTTTCTGGGGAGCGAGAACAGGGAACCTTGCGATTATGTCTCGCGAATCCGATTTCGCGACCGGTTCTGTTGATCGGTAAATTCCTTGGCACCTTAATAACCGTTCTTATTCCTTTCATTTTTGCGGTGTTGCTAAATCTGACGATAATCTCTACCGACAATTGGACACAACTGAACGCAGCTGACTGGGGACGCTTGGGATTGATTCTACTGATTGCTTCCGGCTACACGGGTATCTTCATTGGATTAGGGCTGATGGTTTCCGCTGGTACGCGAGAACCTCGAGTGAGTCTCGTTGTGCTTTTATTGATTTGGGTAGCTACCGTGATTTTTATGCCGTCAACCCTCGGTACCCTTTCCACGAAATGGATGCCACCCGTCCAAACAACTGATCAATTCCATGCCTCAAGAGACGCAGCCCTTCAGCAGATTTACACGGACTATGATGATCGATTGGACGCAATTAAAGAAAAAAAGAACGCTAACGCTAACCTTCTAAGTTTAAGTGAACTTCAGAAACTTCTTGAAACGTCACCTGAAGCCGCCAGAGCCGAAGCAGAAAAGTCCAGGGCAGCATGGGAAACGGAAGGTGACGAAGAATTCGCACTCTATGCGGAACTCGTCAACAGAGATGTGGAAACCCGAGAACGCTTTAACCGTGAGTATTTAGACGCACAAATCGCGCAGGTACAGCGCGTAAGGGTGATAACTCGGTTTTCACCGGCAGCGATTGTCCAATACGCTCTTGAATCAATGGCTGGTACCGGTTTCAACCGTCACTTGCAATACTTAGAACATCTACATGATTACACAAAACAATTTCGACAATTCATCGTCGAAACCGATAGAGCAGACAACCAAAGTCGCCACTTTATCGGCATTCCTGAAGGCATGTCCGAGAAGTCATTCTCAAGTGAGGCGATTCCGAAATTTGAAGATAAGATTGCCTTCAGCGATACGTTCAATACCGCGACTTTGGATTTGTTGTTACTTTTCTTACTGCTCGGTGTGTTTTTTTCGGGGGCATTTCTTATCTTCGTCCGTTCAGAGGTATAAATGTCCCTGTTTCATACCGAGGGAAATCACTATGGGTAGGGTTTGTAACCCCGAATTATCAACAACCTATCACGGATATAGAG
>VXXH01000012.1 GCA_009835515.1 Candidatus Poribacteria bacterium | reverse complement strand
ATCATTAATAGCGATTCTCGGTTCGTAAGCGTACCAAAAATTGCTTTCAAAAAAAGAATGGAAGTTGTTCCACTACTCCCCTATCTAATTGGCTTGCCAAGTTTACTTGTCCTCTCCGGCTTTTTCTCCGGCTCCGAGACGGCTTTATGGGCACTTACCCAAGTTCAAATTGAGCGGATTCGTGTTGAAAAGGGCAGCGCGTCTGCAATCATCAATTTCGTTGACAATCCGCGCAAACTGTTTATTACCGTTCTACTCGGTAATAACCTTGTCAACGTTGCGTTCGCAATCCTCATGCTCTCGTTTATCGGGCGAGTGCTTCCCGAACACCCCGAATCCATCCGTTTTGTTATAGCCTTAGTCCTCAATGTTTTCCTCATGCTCATTTTTGGCGAAATGACACCAAAGACGCATGCTATTAAACATGCGGAGTCCTTCGCGAAAATAACCGCACCGCTGTTGTGGGTATTTTCTGTTATCATCTCGCCACTACGCGGATTGCTACGTAGAATCATTGACTTCCTCGTCCCTATATTTGGTGGACACCTACCCCCTACCGAACACCTCACCGCAACGGACTTTATAGAAATTCTCAATACTTACCACGAAGAAGCACTCCCATCTGACGAACGCGAAATTGTCAGTAATATCCTTCAACTGCGTGACATTGAGGCAAGAGAGATTATGGTACCGCGAACCGAAGTCGTCGCAGTCCCAACATCAAACACGATTCGAGCAACCTTAAAACAAGCAAAAGATTCTGGGTTCTCACGGATCCCGGTTTATCAGGAGCAGATTGATAATATTTGTGGTATCTTCTATGTCAAAGATCTCGCGTTGTGGCGACACGCGGATGTGAATTCGCTCACGATTGATGCCTTCCTGAAAAAACAGGACCGGATTGCTGAAGATTCGTCCAGTACTTCCCTGATTCGAGAACCCATCTTCGTTCTTGAGACCCGTAAAATCGGGATGTTGCTACTACAACTCACACGTGAAAAAACCAAAATGGCGATTCTCCGAGATGAGTATGGCGGCGTTTCAGGAATTGTTACGACCGAAGACATCCTTGAGCAGGTCGTCGGGGATATCGCTGACGAACATGACAGAGATGACACTTCACCCGATTTCGTCAAACACTCTGAAGCACCGTTACTACTTGAAACTTCCGGACGCATGAGCATTCGGAAACTCAATCAGCAATTTGAACTAAAACTCAGCGAAGATGATGTTGACACTATTGGTGGCTATGTTCTTAGACTTTTCGGACGCATTCCCTCCGTTGGTGAATCCTATACAGATGAAAACGGTATCGAATTTGAAATTACCGCTACAGAAGGAAATGTTATCACAAGTTTGTTCATCAAAGTACCGGTTCCCGATGAAACCGAAACAGAAGCTTAGCAACGGATACCAAATACAAGACAATTGAGAATTTTTTTATTATCCCTCATTTTAATCGGGGCAAGTGGCACTGGGCAGATTATTGTACTAATTTCGCTCGCCTTTGCGGTTCTTGTCTGCCTTGTACTTTCAGCCTTCTACTCCGGTTCAGAAACAGCACTCGTATCCGTCAATAAAATTCGGATTAACCAACTTGTTGAATCTAAGGATGCCAGAGCGGAAATTATCCACCGCTTGGTTGAATCTCCCGATAGAATGCTCGCGCTGACTTTAGCCGGGACAAATCTCGCGAACGTTCTGATTTCACAATTCGGTGACCGATTAACTGCGAGAGTCTTCCCTGAAGCAGAAAATCTACAAGAACCGATCGCTATCATCTGGGTAACCACGCTGCTCCTCATCTTCGGTGAAATTTTGCCGAAAACAATCTTTCGTGTTAAGGCGGATAGCCTCGCGCTGCGTTATGCCTATCTGTTACGGATCTCTGCATTGGCGTTAGCCCCCCTAATTTACCTCGTACAAACCTTGACAAAACTCATTGTCAAGATTGTAGACAGAGGTGCGAACACACCCAGCCCTGATGCTCAACGTGAAGAGTTACGGCTACTCGCCACTATGGGTGAACGCTCAGGCAACCTGCTTACAGACCAACGACGGATGATTCACAGTCTCCTCAACTTACAGGATCGAACCGTGGCACAAGTTATGGTCCCACTTGTCGATATCGTCGCAATTGAAAAAAATACGAACCGCGAAGACTTTTTGCGAATCGCCGCGGACGCTGGATTTTCAAGAATCCCCGTCTATGAAGAACAGATTTATAACATCGTCGGGATAGTCAATCTCTTAGATGTTATTTATGATGACGTTGAATCAGAAACCGGTTCAGATTCATACGAAAAGATGGATACCCCGCCGGGAACAATCGAACCGTTCATCCGGACAGACTTGCATTTTGTGCCTGAATCGAAAAATATTAACGCGCTCCTCAAAGAGATTCAAAATACCCGGCACACGATGGTATTCGCAGTCGATGAATATGGCGGCACCGTCGGACTCGTTACCGTCGAAGACTTGGTTGAAGAAATCGTTGGCGAATTCGCCGATGAACGTGATGGGCCCGACCTTATCCGTTTAATTGCACCCCACATCCTTGAATGTGACGCAAGAGCCGAAGTCGATCTGCTTGAAGAACACTACGGACTCCCAATTCCTGAAGGTGACTATGAGACTGTAGCCGGCTACATCCTCAACCGGACCGGGACGATTCCTGAAACCGGCACTGAACTTAATTTAGCCGACGCCATTATCACGGTCACGGATGCCGACGCACGTGCTATCCGTAAAGTTCGTATCCGGCGAAGACTCGGACGTTTCACGCCTTGATTACACTTGTGGCATAACATCCCATCCATATATATACCGACACGCATAAACGCTATTAGAGAATTCCGAGTGGCGGCATTACGACGATCTCTTCCGTTACCATGCCCAGTGGCTGCTGGCAGACAGCAACAACCGTCCCTGCGACATGTTCAGGTTTAAGCATCTGTTCAAAATCTGGGGGTTCTGGAACGTCATCCCAAAACGGGGTATGCACCGAACCCGGTAGCACCGCGGTAACGCGAATATTCTGCTGACGGACTTCGGTGGCTAAAACCTTCGTCAGTGCTAACGCGCCCGCCTTCGCTGCGCAATAAGCCGCTGAGGCTTCAAACGGAACCTTCGCAGCGATCGAAAGCACGTTAATAATCTGTCCACTGCCTTGGGCTAACATAGACGGAAGCATGTACTTCGCGCAGAGATAAACCGCCTTCAAATTGGAATTGAGCACCGCATCCCAGTCGTCAGGTGCGAAATCCACGACCGGTCCGAAATAACCGATCCCGGCGTTGTTGACCAGAATATCCACGCGTTGATATGCCCTGAGTGCCTGTTCAATGAGTCGCTGCACAGCAGCTGCGTCCGTGACATCCGTCGGAACAGCCAATGCTTCAGCACCGCTTTCCGTGAGCTCAGCTGCGACCTGTTCAAGCGTTTCGCGTGTTCGGGCAGCGAGGACAACCTTCGCGCCTGCCGCTGCGAAAGCGGATGCAATCGCTTTACCGATTCCTCTTGAGGCACCGGTAACCACGGCGACCTTTCCATCAAGTTTCGTTATCTCTGGCGCATTCGGATGGCTCGAAGAAACCATGCTCACCTCTACGTTCTACGACGTGTTTGAATTTGTCTACAACGACAAAATCGTTAGGACTTGCGCAAACCTACTCCAGTTGCCAGCGCGGTCGGAAACCTTGCCATTTGTCAAAGGTGCCAGTAGGAGGATAGGGTGCGTAAGTCCTGAGAAAACATGTATTAGGATATTTGGACGCACCTCAAAAACTCTGCACGCGTTGAACTATCCTCGCGGAACGCCCCGCGCATGACATTCGTCGCCATTTTCGGTGCCTGCTTTTCCACGCCACGTGCCATCATACACAAGTGTTGCCCTTCCATCACTACTGCAACACCACGTGGGTCAAGCGCAGTTTCGAGTGCCTCGGCGATCTCACGCGTGAGCCGCTCTTGAACTTGCAAGCGCCGCGAAAACATATCCACGATGCGCGGGATCTTACTCAGACCGATAATTCGGTTCCGCGGAAGATACCCGACATGGCATTTGCCCCAAAAAGGGAGGATATGATGTTCACAGAGACTGTAAAATTCGATCTCCCTCACGATCACCATTTCATCATAATCTTCGTCAAAGATCGCTCCATTTAAAATTTCATCAATGTCTTGATGGTAACCGCTCGTCAAAAATTCCATCGCTTTCGCGGCACGGAGCGGCGTTTTCACCAAGCCTTGACGACTTGGGTCTTCGCCTAAATTCTTAAGAATTCTGGTAAAGAGATCCTCTAATTCAGGGTTCGGAGGCTCCTGTTTAAGATCCATAATATTAAAGTTTGTCTCCATTGCGCTGTTTTTTCCGTACTTCTCGGATAGCATAGATCACACGCCGTAGTAATCAAAGTGATTTTTCGGCGTTTCTCTCAAGCGAAGGCGATGTAAAGTTACCGGACCTAAATTCGGTTCCAGTACATCCCATAGTACTTTGACGAAATTCTCCGAGGTCGGGTTAAGCGTCTCAAATTCAGGCGTATCCACATTGAGATGCTTATAATCGAAGCGCGCATAGACCTGTTTTTGAACGACTTCATCAAGGTAATCCAGACCCGCAACCAATCCGGTTCTCTCATCCACGTCGCCTTTCACGGTAACCTCAAGGACGTAGTTATGTCCATGTCCAGCGGGGTTATTGCACTTCCCGAAGATTTCTTGATTTTCCTCGGCACTGAGCGCGTGGCTATGTAAACGGTGGGCTGCGCTAAACTCGTAAACCTTGGTCAGATAAACCATCGGTCCATCCCCATAATAGTCGGCAAAATTGGATGTGCTTTCGTAGAGTCGTACCCTGTACAACATTCCAACGGGCAGCGAAGGCACGAGTCGTTGCCAAATCTCAATCGTGATGTTCTCACACGTCGGTTGTAGGTGCGGGTTTTTAGCAAAAACCGGATGCTGGCGGTTCAGATGCTTGTGATCGTAATTGGTAAGCACTTCCGTCTTCAACAAGGCATCCAACGTTACCAGATTGATCACCATGCCGTCATCCGCATCTACGTCCCCCTTGATCATCACCTCAAGCACATAGTTATGTCCATGGCTATTTGGATTCGCAGCGGCACCGAACAACGCAAAGTTCTCGGCATCGCTCAATTCAGGGATACGGTTGTAATGTGATGCTTCAAACGCCGTCTGCCGGGTTAAGTAATACATCGGTTTTCGGGTCGCTATCTTGCCTACCTGCGGATTTATAGGTTATCCCGCCGAGGTGTCACGAGTTCATCGTCTACAGATTCATATTGAACTGCCATGAGCCATTCGCCTGTGCCGCGTATCTGGACGTTGCACTTCTTTAGCCATTCGACCAAAACGACGCGGTCGCGTGCTTCCCACTCACAGACCATCCTACCCGACAGCGTATCGCATAAGACACGGATATTATGAACATCCGTGTTTTCTTCTTCTTTGAACCGCTTCAGCAGTCGCGCCACATCTTGGCGGGTCATGCAAGCGATAGCATGGGCAGTAACGAATTTAGGCATATTTTTAATAGCCTTCAGCCGTCAGCAATCAATCGTCAGCAAAGCAGTGTTTGATTTAATCAGAAACCTCTTAAATGCTGACAGCCGATAGCCGATAGCCATCTTGCTGACATCCATTCCTTTAGTCGCGTGCGATGGGTGCACCGACAAGATTGCCCCATTCTGTCCAACTGCCATCATAGTTGCGAACTTTCTCATAACCGAGTAGATACTTCAGCACAAACCATGTATGTGAAGAACGTTCACCAATACGGCAATAGGCGATTGTCTCTTTACTATCATCAACACCTGCGCCGCCATAGATGTCCTGCAGTTCGTCGTGGGATTTAAAGGTGCCGTCTTCAGCAACTGCGGTTGCCCATGGAATGTTCGCTGCGCCGGGGATATGTCCGCCGCGTTGTGCCGTCTCGCTCATACCGGGCGGTGCGATGACTTCGCCGGAAAATTCGGCGGGTGAGCGGACATCAACGAGGTTAACAACGCCTTGTCCGAGTGTCTCGCGAACGTTAACCGCTGTGGCGCGAACGTTGTCATCAGGAAATTTCGCTTGATACCCTGTGCTGGCGTAATCTGGCACGTCAGTGACAAGGGCTCTACCCTCATCAATCCACTTTTGACGACCCCCGTTCATCACCTTCAACAGACTTTCATCGTGTCCGTAGTAACGGAATTGCCATAAGGCATAAGTCGCGAACCAGTTATTATTATCGCCGTAGAAAATAACGGTGGTATCATTAGCAATACCACTGTCATTGCAGAGTGCTTCAAATTGATCTCTTGTAAGAATATCGCGTCGAATCTGGTCGCAGAGTTGTGTCTGCCAATTCAGTCCAACTGCGCCAGCGATATGCCCCTCAGCATAAGCTGATGTATCAACATCAACTTCAAGGAGCCGGATACTGGCATCACCGCCGTGTGCGGCTACCCATTCTGTACTTACCAAAACATCAGGATTCGCATAATCAGCCATTTCTATTTTACTCTCCCTTGTTCTTATTCAGGCTTGCAACACAAGAAACCCGCAAGCCATGTCCTATTGAGAAATGAAATAGTACTTTCTTATATTATACATGTCTAAGGGCAATTTGTCAAATGGAGATGCGGTTTTACGACTATCTTGCCTGTTTTGGGGCAATTTGTCAAGTTTTTTCCAACAGAGTCGGTGCTACAAGAGGGTGGTTAGGAAAATTGCGCCGTCTTATGGACTTGATCACAGATGTCGTTCCTATAGGAAACAAAAATGAAGTCCAAAGCGGTTAAGAATATCCAGTGAATGCGGTTTGCAACCGCACACATTGGACAGACGGATGGATTTTTCGGTGCTGTTAGTGGGAAGGATACGTAACTCGGTAGGGGTGAGGCGAGGTTAGGAAACCTCGCCAATAGTGTATTTACCAGATTCGCGTGCGTCCTAACAGAATAGCATCACAACCGATTTGCCGCAGTAGGTGCGGATTTCGGGACACTTTCCGCATCGCCACCGGTGAGTGCGTCTTCAGGAATATACTTGCTGTAATCCGCAATATTCCCGTGTGTTACCGCATAGACAACGATATTGATGAGTTGTCTCGCAGCAGCAGGCGCGAATTCATCTAAAATCTTATTTCGGTCTTGGTAGTGACCGAAGAACGGTTTTTGCACTGCCCCATCCATCACGTGTATCATTGCCTCTGTATCGACGAGAACAGCGAGTCGCCCATCAATGAAAACACCCTGTAACTGCCCGTAGGGACCGTGATGGAGAATAGTACTCCCCATTTTCCGAACAGGAAAACGGAGCGGTCCGTTCAACTCAAAGTAAGTATTGTAAATCTCATGATCTTTAGGAATAGTGGTCAAGTGGTATTCAGGGAGAATTTGACGAAGGACGCGAAGCGCGGGTTGCATTGCCAATTTCGTGTTTCCGTGCGTGGGCATATAGATAAATCCCCCGCGATTGATGACATACTCACGAATCCGCTGTGCTTCCCGATCCGTATAGCCGTGAGAAGGACGACTCCCTTTCGTTTGCCAGATAGCACTCCCCCGCAACAATCCGTTCTCGAGCTTTCCTCCAGAAGTGGAAATCGGTTCCATAAAGATAATCGGTGACTCAAAGAACGCTGCGTCCGTGATTTGGACTGCGTCAACCATTTGGGTGTGGATGCCTGTTTCTGCATTCAGCGACTGAACTAAATAGGGCAGACCTGCCCCGAATCGGAGGTGTCCGATGCCGCTTCCTCAGAAATCAAAGTTCGGATGTAACGGGTCATCGAGACGTACGAGATGGAGTCTTCCAAGAATCTCCTTGCCGCGCCCCTGAATGATAGCCCCCGGACTCCCCTTCGGGAGCGGTGGTATACCGTTACCGAGCACAACGTTCTCTGTTACATCTGACAACGACGCGTTGACATTCGCAGCACCGTCCCCTTTGACCAACGAATCTAACCCGGCATGATTGTGCCCTCGCCCCTGTGTGACACCCACTTCGGAACCAAAAGCCCCACGTCCGGCACCGGCGCCTACATTATCACCGATCCCTGTTCCAATGCCGTCTGTTGTTAGACCACTGCCCCGCAATCCAGCGGGAGGCAAGGCATCGGATGTTGTCGGCAACACTGCAACGGTTGACAGCGGTTCTGCGGTGTGCTGGACCACAGAAGAACTGTTTGAAATGTTAACCTGTTGCGTCCGTACCGCAGCGGGCGAACCTGTGGACAGTGGTGCAGTAGGTGCTGCAGCCGTGGACGTTCTTACAGTGCGTGTTGTGCGACGGGGTGTCGCTTCAGTTTGCGGAACCACTCTCAAATCCGGAACTGGCGTTGCTACAACAACGGGTTTAGAGATCAGATCCCTTTGTGCTGCTTGTGGTGGTGTAACGATGAAAAAACTTACATCAATGGCATCTTGTGCCTTCTGCTGATTCGACGAGATAGCGACGTACCCTACAATGATTGCGAGGCAGACGTGTAGGGCAAGCGAGACTATCCATGCCAGAGGTATCCGGCGCGATTTCATAGTACGCCCCTCCTGTATAGTTTCATGTTCGCGAGTTAATGTTTGTTACATCTAATTTACGCTTAATACTAACATTTCGGACATTATTTGTCAAGAAAAATTTAACGTCACTTGCCCCCATGTTTTTCTGAAGGTTTGTGGTGAAAGGTTTTTGTTGTT
>VXXH01000560.1 GCA_009835515.1 Candidatus Poribacteria bacterium | reverse complement strand
GTTTAAACCCGAACTACTACCCAGTTTACTATCGTATCGGCGATATCCACTTGAAACAGCAAAATTATATAGAAGCACTTCAAGCCTTTGAGGCTGCACGAAAACTAAACCGGAAATGGGAATACCCACAATACGGTATCGGTTTAGTCTACTTGGCACAAGGTGAAACAGATCGCGCTCGCGAAGCGTTTGAAAATATCACGCATCAAAAGAAAAAGTTCGTCCCCGCTTACATCAAACTCGGGCAAGTCCTCGCTACACAAGGTTTTTTCGATGACGCCCTAACAGAATACGCCAAAGCAGCACAGCATCAACCTTACGCAGCGCAAGACCTTTACGAACTCGCGGTTATCTTTAATGAAAAAGGCAATACGGATGGCGCGATTCAGCTCTATCAACGCACGATTGAGACGGAACCAACACATGCGCAATCGCATTTCGCACTCGGAGAAATCTTCTACACCAGCGGCAATACCGAGACCGCACTAAACCATTACCAACAAGCGTTATCCGTCATGCCGAGTCTTAAGGACACTTTCTATGAACCGCTGGAACCTTACTTCGCAGGGCTGATGACACCCGATCAAGCGATGCCAATTATAGAGAAAGCGATGTTCGTCCTTCCCGACGAGCCGCGTGCCTCCTTTTATGCAGGCATGATTGAAACCGATGCAGGCAACACCGAAAACGCTATCCAACATTATGAGAAAACAATTGAAATAATTGAAGCCGACGCAAGTTATTTGCAAGTTGATCTCCCCTTGGGGAGTTTCCTCGATGCTTATTTTAAACTTGGTGAACTCCACCATCAACAAGGGAATATAGATACAGCGATAGATTAATTTAAACGCGCACTGGAATTGAATCCAGAGTTAGCCGACAGATTCATCGTGCAGGGACAGCGTGCTTTCGATGAAGAAAACTATCAAGATGCCATTGAGCCTCTAAATATCCACCTGCTGCTATTTCCTGAAGATGTTAGTGCCACCTATCTCCTTGGGCAAAGCTACGAGGCAACCGGCGATATAGACAGCGCGATTACTTTTTATGAACGCACCCTGACGTTAGCCCCACAACGACCAGATGTGCTTTTCAAAATGGTGCACATCTACCGTGGACGCGAAGCACATCAGCAGGCAGTTGATACCCTAAAGCGACTTATTGAGATAGCACCTGAAACCACTGAAGCACACTATCTTCTGGCACTGTCCTACCTTTCGCTAAAGCAGCCCAACGACGCGCTACCCGCATTCCTCGAAACGATTCGGTTGCGTCCTGATGATGTCGCAGCACATTACCACGCAGCGATTCTGTTTGAAGAAAACGGCGAGATAGACAACGCCATCGTGCATTACGAGAAAACAATCACGCTTGATACGACCTTGATTGAAAGCGACATCGGGCGGAGCCTACAAACTCCGATGCAAGGGGTCAAAGCAACAGAAGTTGAACCCTTTTTCCGTCTCGGTGCAATCTATAGTCAACGCAACGATGAGGATAACATTCTTCGTGTCTATCAACCCGCACTGGAAATTGAACCCGAACACCCTGAAACCCATCATCTCCTCGCCGTTATCTTTGAAAGGCGCAGCTTGCAAACCGAGACAGAAAATAAACGGGAGGAACGCGAGAACGCGATTCGATACTACGGATTGGCGAACCATTACAACCCCGACAACTTCGATTGGCACTACAGTTACGCACGTCTACTCGACCGCCACGCTGAAACCCTCGGAGATGACTATCACAAACACGCCGAGATGGCTGTTAACGAATACACCACAACTATTGCCCTGAATCCCGACTACGTGGATGCTTACTTCTACCGCGGAATGCTCACACTTCGCTATCGGCAGATTGGTAAAACGCTCTATCGCTACAGCCAAATTTTAGAGGATTTCAAACAGGTAGCACTCTTTCAACCCAAAAACCGCGAGGCAAACTATAACATCGGTGTCATCTATCTCGAAATTGACCGACACCGCCTTGCGAGAGAGGCATTTGAACGTATGCTCTCTTACGCGCCAAAATATAGGGGAATCCACCTACATCTCGGAAAAATCGCAGAATGGGAGCAGGCATGGAAGGCGGCAATCAAACACTACGAAGCCGAAGCAGCACTGATTCAACAACCCGCTGAAAAAGGGGACGATATTGCCGCTAAGACGTATCAACGCCTCGGAGAACTTTACTACGCCCACGCCTTGGATTACAACACCGCGAAAGAGACTTTAGAGAAGGCACTCGCTTTAGACGACACGCATGTACCGACACTGCTGAATTACGCGAATAACTTCTTCAGTATGGATTTACTCGGTTCAGCAGCGGAACAGTTTGAACGCGTAATACAACTGGAACCGGACAATTTGACAGCGAACTATAACCTCGCATTAATGTATGAATACACAGAAAAAAGCAAGCAAGCAAAAGCACAATGGAAACGCTTTCTCGAACTCAACCCACCAGAGCAGTGGAAAATTGAGGCAGAAAAACATCTACGTCAGTAGTGCCTATGGATATTAAGGGTTTCGGTGCAACGCTTCAGACCGCTTTTATCGGACACCAGATTGAGTATTATCACCAAGTTGCTTCCACTAACGATATCGCCATTGCACGTGGAAAAGCAGGTGCAGCGGAGGGAACGCTCGTAATCGCCGAACATCAAACCGCAGGGCGTGGCAGATATGGCAGGAAATGGGAAGCACCGCCCGGTAAGTGTCTTCTCGTGTCAGTTGTGCTTAGGCACCGGCTCCTGCGCGACCAAGTCGGCCTGCCCAATCTTGTCGGCGCGATTGCGATCGCGCGTGCCCTCCAGACAACGCATGGACTTGACACACGGATTAAGCCACCCAACGATGTCCGTATTAAAAGGAAAAAGGTAGCGGGTGTACTCACAGAACTCGCTTATGATGACCAACATCATCCTTTTTTCGTCTTAGGTTTCGGCGTGAACGTTAATATCACTCTGGAGGATTTTCCGCCTGAACTGCGTGAAATCGCAACCTCCGTGCGGATAGCGTCTGCACGCTCTGAAGATCAGAACACCGAGGTCTGCCGTGCCTCACTCTTACGGGCGATCCTCTGTCAATTAGAGAATACCTATCTGCAGCTGAAAGCCGGTGAGACTGACTTAATTACGAATCAGTTTGAGGAATTGCGGGAAATTGTGCCATTAAGGCACAATTTGTCTTAGCTTTACATTATGAAAGTCATCATTAGTGCCTGTCTGCTGGGGGTTCGCTGCCGATACGACGGTGGCGACAGCCGAAACGAATTAGCGATAAAACAGAAAGAGACGGACGATCTGATCCCCGTCTGTCCGGAAGAGGCGGGTGGGTTGCCAACACCGCGTCCTCCGGCAGAGATTGTCGACGGCGATGGCGATGATGTTCTCAACGGCAAGGCGAAAGTTATGACTGTTGATGGAACAGACGTGACTGCGGCATATTTGAAGGGCGCACACTACGCCTTACAGGTTGCACAATCACACGGGGCAACGCAGGTAATTCTCAAAGCAAGGAGTCCATCCTGCGGGTGCGGAGACATCTACGACGGCACTTTCTCAGGCACACTCACAACCGGCGACGGCGTAACCACTGCCCTCCTGAAACGCCACGGTATTACTGTGACTCCCATGTAATCCCCTTAGAGAAAAGCATCCACTGCCTAAGAAAAGCATCGAATTAATCGAAAACCGGGTCCCCACCCGTTACTGGGAAGGGGGTTTTTGCTGGGGTGTTTCTTCAATGAAACGAAGTGGAACGGTGACCAGATTTAATAGTTTAAAAGTCGTCGAACCTGTTCGCCAATATCAGGACTCCGCATCAACGACTCGCCGACAAGCATTGCATGAATACCCGCTCCCTGCAGCTTCATTACGTCTTCACGCGCGTAGATACCACTTTCACTCACGACAACCTTATCCGCCGGGATCGCTTCACGTAACCGAAAAGTTGTCGCAATGTCTGTGTGAAATGTACGCAAATCACGGTTATTGATACCGATAATCTGCGCATCCACGTCCAATGCAATCGCCAATTCTTCAGGTGTATGTACCTCCACCAGACACGCCAGCGACAACGATGCTGCGATACCCATAAAGGTCCGCAACTGTGATGCTGTCAACGCCGCAACAATCAGTAAGACAGCATCCGCGCCAGCGACACGCGCTTGGTAGATATGATACGGATCAATCGTGAAATCTTTCCTTAACAGCGGCACATCAACAGTGTCGCGAATTGCGCGTAGATAGTCGAGTTCCCCCGCAAAAAAATGTTTATCTGTAAGCACAGAAATAGCAGCCGCCCCGTTTTCGACGTAGGTTTCGGCAATCGACACCGGATGGAAATCCTCGCGGATAATGCCTTTACTGGGCGACTTTTTTTTCACCTCCGCAATAAGTTTGACGGTATCGCTACCTGCGATGGCATCACGAAAATCTCGCGTCGGTGGAAGATTTTTGACCTCCGCTTCCAGATCCACAAGCGGTACTTGCGCCTGTTCGGTTTCCAACTCTTTCCGTTTATGTGCAATGATTGTGTCGAGTATCAATCTGTCAACCTCTCCCAGCAAAATTTAATTGTTTGAAGCTGTCTTGAGTCCTTCTAACTTCGCGAGTGCTTCGCCTGAATCAATAGATTCTGATGCAAGTTCAATACCCATATCAAGACTTTCTGCTTTCCCACCCGCAACAATCGCGGCACCAGCGTTTAGCACAACAATATCGCGCTTGGGTCCCTTTTCACCGCTCAAAATATTAACTGTAATCTCAGCGTTTTCTTCAGGGCTACCCCCTAAGAGCGCGGCAGGCTCCGCTTTCGGGATTCCGAACGCCGTTGCATCAAGTGTATACGTCTTGACAGTGTCGTGCTGCAGCTCCGAGACACGCGTGGTCGTTGCCGTAGTGATTTCATCCAAACCGTCATCTCCATGTACGACAAAGGCGTGTTTGCAGCCAAGATTATTTAAAACATTTGCGTGAGTTTCAGTGAGTTCCGGTGCATAAACCCCAAGCACTTGCGCCTGCGCGCCAGCCGGATTCGTCAGTGGACCCAAGGCATTAAAAATGGTTCGGATACCAATCTCCCGCCGCGGCCCGATGGCATATTTCATCGCACCGTGCAGTGCTGGCGCAAACAGAAAGCCGATACCGACTTCGTCGATGCATTGTCCAACATGTTCAGGACTAATCTCAATATTCACATCCAATGCCATCAGTACATTCGCACTACCGCTCTGCCGTGTTACGCCGCGGTTTCCGTGCTTTGCGACCGGCACACCCGCCCCCGCGACGACAAAGGCAGAAGTCGTCGAGATATTAAAAAGACTCAGTCCTGTGCCACCTGTGCTACACGTGTCAACAACCAATGCATGTTTTGTTCGGACAGGCGTGGCTTTATCACGCATGACGCGCGCTGCACCCGTAATCTCCTCTATTGTCTCACCTTTAAGCCGCAAAGCCGTAAGAAAACAGGCGATCTGCGCGTCTGTCGTCTCACCTTCCATGATCTCGTTCATCGTCTCAATCATCTCAGTTTCGGTTAAGGCTTTCCCTGCCATAACTTGCTGAATCGCTTCTCGAATCACGCAGTATTCCTCCTCAAAATATGATGCTTACAATTATAGCAAATGCTCTCCGATCTTTCAAGAACGACATCTGAATTCAATCCAGAAGAAACTTGTACTGGACTTACACAGACAGGCGATGAATCGCCTTACTACAAACAGATACACTTTAGGAAGAACGTGTGTTTCTCAAAAGTAGGCCGGTTCGTAGTAGCGCAATTCATTGCGCCTTGCGTAAGTCCTGTTGTAATTTATCCTCAGATAGTATAACATATCAAGGCGCGTCTGAGATAAAAAAGCAGTTCCTTTATAGCACAACCTTATAAAAAGAAACAAAAAGATGATCCGAAACTATAAACCGAGCGACCTGCAAACCCTTCGACAGATCACTGCTATCTGTTTCGAGAAAGTATCTATAGACAAAAATATTGAAGACCGATTTGGACGTATTGCTGATATGGACTGGAAAGAACGCAAAATGTCCCATATCGATGACGATACAGCAGCAAACCCAGACGGGGTTTTTGTGGCAGAAGTGGACAGCAAGATCGCTGGTTACATCACAACCCGAATTAATCACGCAACTCGGATTGGTGGTATTCCGAACCTCGCTGTTCTACCACAATTTCAACGCCGCGGTATCGGCAGACAACTGATTGAAAAAGCGTTAGCGTACCTGCAGTCGGAAGGGATGCTTTATGCTCGCATTGAAACTTTGGAGCAGAATCCCGTAGGTACAAGCTTTTATCCAACCATGGGTTTCACAGAAATTGCAAGGCAAATTCATTACATTCAACCGCTATCGAAACCGAAGGCGAAATAAATCGCGCGATACTCAAGAAAAGTAGCACCGGCTGTTTGCTTGTGGCATTTGATGGCCGTCCATTCAAACTTTAAAACGAACTTACTTTAAAATAAGAACCGGTACATCGGTTGGTTCGTCGTAATCCCAATGAGGCTCCACACGCTACCCACGATAAATTCACCTAAGATTAGACCGAGAAAGAACGGAATAAGTTTTCGGTGTGCGCTTACACCCCCGTGCCGAAGAACTATCCATTTGATGACGGAACTCACCAAGATCGAAAACCAAAACACGTTCATCGACCAGCTGCTGGAGATTGCAAATCCAGCCGGATGAAAGGGCCACCAAAAGAGTCGCATCCGCATTACCATCAAGAAACCGGTAATCAGGAACCCGACACACATTGCAACAATCGCTGGCACGTCTGGTGCTCTCGGCGAAGTTAACCAACTTTGGAGCCGGTTGAAAGGTCGCCCCGCGAACCAATCACGTGCGCCTTCAATGTAAGAGATATGATAGAATGCCCAGAATGAAGCGAATGTACCGATAACAATCGCAATGCACATCGCGATTAATAAGCGTCTATTAGAAATTCCGGTACGTTCCGCTAATTTGAATCCCTCCAAAATGTGCGGCATCGGGTGCCCGCGGTAGGCACGATTGAAAAAGAAAAGATATGCCATTATCGTCAAATTGTGTGGACCGAGCAGTCGTGTCCCAAAAATACGGGGCATCATCTCATCAGGACCAATAAAGTGCAGATCATGTACCGGCGAACCGAGTTCCGCACGCATTCGGGTTACCGCGGTAGAAATCGCATAATAGATGCCGAAAAACACGAGGATCGCCCAGACAGACATACCCGCTGTTTTACAGAACCCGACGATAAAGATAAGACTTGCGATCAGCCCTAACACCGTGACTCGATAAGACATCGGTTCATCTGAATCGTCAACACGCGGGTCGTTTCTAAATAACTTACGTCCAACTTGTGCAAGATGCTTTCGCGTCGCGACAATAGCAATAACAAACAAGCCGAGATATGCACCGAAAGATTGCTCATCCGTGAACGGGAAATTTGGCATACCCCGCACGCCTAAGGCATCCCCAAAGACGCGCTCTACCTTCCAAAAAAGATAGAAAAACCAGCATGAAAACGACAGGTCAAGCGGGATAAAAAAAGCGATGCCCACCGCAAACGGAAAGACAGCAATAGGGGTCCAACCCACTGCACTCCACGGTTTCTGTGTAAAGAACGGACGCAAATCGTAGAGCCTACCGCCCAAACTCGGCACACTCGGATAAAGATAGTGAAGTCCATTAAGAATGTCAATTGCCCCAGCAATCCCGAATCCAAGCCACATCATTTTATTTGTCAACAAGTTCGTTCTACCACCGCTTGTCAATTCAAGCGGCAATTGGATAATCGGGTAACTCAGTTTCTCGTGTTCCGTCCACTGCTTCCGCACGAGACTGTTGATACACACCATCAGGAACACCATCACGCAGAGGAAACCGCCCCAAGCGACTGTTGTCGTCAGCCAACCTTGGACAGTTTCCCATTCGTAGAGCGTTGTCTCACCGCGATAATACTCCGTTAAAAAAAGCCTCTCCTTAACAGCCATCCAATCCGGGATATACCGATGAAACAGGTCTGCCCAGTCATTTTCCGGCGTTGCGTACCAGAACGCATACGGAATCATCGGAATCAGGACGCGAAGTACATCGTGGCCCGCCAGCGAAGACGCAATCGCCAGCATGACGTAAACCGTCAGCAACTCGCCCTGTTGCATAGCGATCCCAGGGGCTACCCGTCCCAAGACAAGGTTAACACCCGTAATAACAAAAACGCAGAAAATGACGTTAAAATAGAGAGAAATAGTCGTCGGATACCCTTGCCCGGCAGAGTCCAGAATCCAGTACATGTTCGGGATAATAAGGAGCGCGCCGAGTAGAATCGCTCGCCATGACGCGCCAAACTTAATGTTTCGACTATGTTCTTCGGGAAGTACTTTGAATCTATAAGGTGCTGAAGTCAATTCGCTTTTCAAATCGCGTAGGGCTTCCTCTCTTTCATACGGCAGTGTGCATGTGTTTAACAGGCGATTTTTGACAGCGTCGCGAACTTTTGAGAAGAACGGTGCACTGCTTGCTATTGATCGCTTTGGTCTTCATTTTCCTGCAGCATCTGCCTAAACATTTCAAGGCTATCTGCTCCCAACGCTTCACGACGTAGTTCCTTGAGACGCTGCAGCGTTTCGACACCTTCAAGTATCGACTTCAGTTCTTCCACGCCTCGGGCGGAAAACCGAAACTCCAACGATTCAAGAATGCCCTCAATGA
>VXXH01000668.1 GCA_009835515.1 Candidatus Poribacteria bacterium | reverse complement strand
GTTTCTCTATCCTCACTTTCGCGGAGGCCCCTGCTGCCGAAGATCCAGCGGTCAGCACGGAAGTTGGGCCAAAGGTCGGAAAGACCCCAGAATTATCTACATATAAGTTGGAAGTTGGCGATAGTTTTGTTGTCACTGTTGATGGATATCCTGAATATAGCAACGAGCGAATTCCGGTACCAGTTCAACAAGACGGGTATGTCTCCTATCCGCTTATTGGACTCATCAAAGTCGCCGGTCTTACGGTTTCTGAGCTTCAGGGGCAGATGCAGTCCGCTTTTTCCAAACATCTCCCGACAGCCCGTGTGTTTGTAACGCTTATGCGACCGAAACGAACGATTCTCGTATTCGGTGCGGTTGAACCGCGAGCACGGGGAAACTTGCATGTCTTTGAGATTGGGCAGGTTTATCTCCTCCAAGCACTTGCATCAGCAGGGATCAATTACGCACTCGCCGATCTAACGGATATTTCTATCTGGCGTGATGGGAAACTGTTCAAAAAAGTGGATTATATTGATCTCATCAACAAGGGGGGGCCGGATATTTTATTGGAAGATTACGATACTATATATGTTCCTTCTGTTTTTCAGCAACGCCCTGTACGTGTCATAGGCGCAGTAGTTACGCCTGGTGTTTATCCGATAGCTGCCCCACAAATTCCAGCAATACAGGCTCTAAAGCTCGCGGGAGGTTCCAGGGCCGATTTCGCGGATTTGCATAAATCGGAAATCATCACGCCTACAGAGCGAATTTTAGTTGACCTCACTACTGAAGACGCTGGGGCAATGTTGGGACCTGGCGATATGTTGTACGTGCCCTTGGCGGAAGCAAAAATAAGCGTTACAGGGGCAGTAGAAAAGCCTGGGCAATATGTAATTACGGAACCTGTACTTTTGGGACAAGCTATTGCTATGGCCGGTGGGTTCAATGAAGAGCGGGCAAATCCCAAAAAATGTCTGTTGACGCGGGCTGATGGCTCAGAAGAAGAATTGAATTTCGATCAGGTGCACTCAGTGGTTTATCTGAACCCGAAGGATCAGCTCCGTGTCCGCGAACGAACCCGTTTAGATTGGCGGGTGATTACCTTCGCAACATCATTTGTGAATCTGCTTGTCACCGTCCTCATCAGATACAACTAATTGCGGATATACGCCTGGGAGATACACCTACAAGGCAGTAGGGAAATAGAACGAGGTTACAGATGCCAGAGACAGCCGATAGGCACCTTGAAGAAGTTAGAGAAATTCGATTATCAGACTATTTTTGGATACTTTTTCGGAATAAGTGGAGTGTTCTTGTCATTTTTCTGCTTTCCGTTTTCGCGGCGTTTCTCATAACGGATCTCACGCCACCGGTTTTTCAATCCGAAACCACGATTCGTGTTTTAGATGGTCAATCCGCTTCCTCCCTACTCTCGCAGTTACCGATATCCGGGTTAATTGGGGGAACATCTGTAAGTGCTTTCGCCGCGCAGCTACAGTCCCGGGACCTTGTGATTACACCGGCAGTACGCCAACTCAGAGATGAAGGACTTCTTGACCCACTGCCCGTTCATCGCGGGTGGATTGCCGTCTGGCTTGCTAATGTGTTAAGTATCACACTTGATCAGGATGCTACAGAACAGGGAGAACTGACAGACACCGAGTGGGAAGATTCTTTGATAAAAACACTTATCGACGAGCAGTTAAAGGTTGAAGAATCACCGGACGGAAAGGTGATTACCGTTACCGTGCAACAACGGAACCCGGAACGCACACAGAATCTCGCTAACAAGATAGCCGCAGTATTTCAGGGGGTTGTCGAAGCAGAAGCCGTTGAGAAAATGGAGTGGTGGCGAAAACCACTTCCACAAGAGATGCTGAATCAGACACAGGAGCGGCTTACAAATGCTGACGAAGCCCTTTTTGCATTCCAAGAACAACACCCGAAACTTACCTTAAACGCGGAAGGCGGGACGCAGGCGCAGATCATTCTGGCACTTCAAGTGAAAGAAAATGAATTGATAAACCTCTTAGTAGGTGCTGAATTGAGACTCGCTACTTATCGTGAAGAGTTGGAAGGCTTATCAGAAAATATCATATCAGAAACTATCGCACGAAATCCGTCACATTCCAAACTCCAAGATAATTTAAACCAATATGAAATTGATAAGGCGGAACTCCTTGGCAAGTACGATATAACACATCCAGAAGTGACTGCAATTGATAAGAAGATTGCGGAAACGGAGGCGCGTCTCGCTAAGGAGGAGAAAGATATAAAAAGTACCACTTCTTCCTATAATCCTCTGCACCAGGTAATCACAGAGAAGGTGAATGAGGCAGAAGCAGCCTTTGTTAGTCTTACGAAACAAAAGGATGAAGTTAGTGCCCAAATTAACGCACACTTCGCGGAACTCCGTGAGTGGTCTCCTGATCAATTAGAGTTCTATCGCCTCAAACGAGACGTTGAGATTTACAACGCTCAGGTCATCGCTTTAGAGACGAAGATGCGAGAGGCAGAGGTTTTCGCCCAAGCACGCTCGGAAAGTATCAAAGTGATGGATAAGGCACGCACCCCTGAAGAACCCTTGAAACCACGGCTAAAATTGAATCTCGTTCTGGGAGCTTTTGTCGGCATGCTCCTCGGCGTGACGTTCGCTGTCGCCAAAAATTATTTTAAAGATACCTATCTCCGCTTAGAGGAAGCTGTCCGACAATTGGATGCGCTCCCCGAATCCCCGAGTTTCCTTGGTGTACTCCCGTCTATCAAAAGGCGGAGCTCCTATCGGCTTCCGCTGATGGTTCACGACGCGCCCACTTCAAGGACTGCTGAGGCGTTTCGTGTGCTACAAGCGAAACTGCCGTTCCTGAACCCTGGTGCCTCCGTGAAAACGATTCTCGTCACAAGCGCGACTCGCGGCGAGGGCAAAAGTACGATCTCATCGAATCTTGCCGTTACACTTGCCCAGAGAGGCAATCGAGTTTTGCTAATAGATGCCGATATGCGGAGACCTTCGCAACACAATACCTTTCCGAGAGAACAACTCCTTCAAGTAGAGGGCGCGTCTGATACAACTGCGTCTGAATTGCCTGTACCTCGCACTGACCCACGCAAACCCGGATTAAGTGAAGCCCTCATCCATCTAAACACTGAAAATGGGTATGATGTCCTGCATGCAACAGTCAAGCAGACCAGCATTCCTGATTTATTCTTAGTCCCAAGCGGAACTGTACCGCCGAATCCGATTGAACTTCTCAACTCAGAGATGATGACAGAATGGTTGGAACTCGCAAAAACCGAGTATGATGTTATTGTAATTGACTCACCCCCTGTCCGTGCTGTCGCCGATCCGATGATTTTGGCAAACATTGTTGATGCCATCGTCTATGTCTTTGACATCACGAAAACCCGACGGTTTGACATTCTCACAGGGGTACGGCATTTGACAGAAGCCTTCCCTACTAAGGGGATCGGTGTGCTTTGTAATATGATCAATCCGAAACACGCCAAATCTTATGGCTACTACAGTCGCCACGGCAGCTACTATGGGCTTGTGGATGAAGACAGCGAAACTGAATAGGTTTTGTCTGATTATGTTTTCCCACCGCTACTCATAAACTTATGACTTCATCTTCCCCAAACTTGCGGGTGGACGCGATGTCCCTACAAATCCGACCAGCACGACCATTGTTAAAATATAAGGCAGACTATGCAGCAGTTGGCCCGGAATGTTCCATCGGTTTGCGAGTTCTAAGGCAGTGGCGAATCCAAAAAGGAAGCATGCCGAGACACCGCTTAACGGCCGCCAGTTCCCGAAGATAACGGCTGCAAGCGCAAGGTAACCCCGTCCGGCTGTCATCCCTTTTGTGAAGTAATGGACTTCGGATGCCAGAAAACATCCACCCGTTCCTGCTAAGAGTCCGCTTAACAGTATCCCCAGATATTGCCATTTTGCGCGGCTGAGACTCAGTGCCGCAAGTGCTTCCGTCGATTCGCCTGCCGCACGCAATCGCAAACCCCACGGTGTTTTAAACAGAAGAATATGGCTTGCCACCATCAATACTGGTAGTAAATAGACTATGAAACTATATGAACCAATAAGTGGCAGCTGCCAGTGCGGAAGCCCACCTACCTGTTTAGAAGAAGGCAAAAGATATTCTGTAATCCCTAACGCCAAAATGTTAATACCTATTCCGGTGACAACCTGCTCCGCGTGAAATGTAACCGTTGCAATAGCATGTACCAAAGATAGTGCCACGCCAAAACCTATACCGATAAGCAACCCAACCCACGTCGATCCAAAACCCTGCGTTCCGACAACATAACCAAAAGCTCCAATCAGCATCATCCCTTCTAAGGCGAGGTTAATGACCCCAGAGCGTTCGGAATAAATACCGCCGAGTGCAGCAAATCCCAACGGTGTCGCCATTCGCAATGTACTTGGAATCAATTCAAGAATCATTTTTTTTCCTTGATATGCCTTCTATGCAAACTAACCAGATGATTAGCATACCTTGGCCCGCGAGAAATAGACCGCGCGGGATCCCCAGCAAAATGTCGATGTCCAAAGCAACTTTGTTGAGTAATCCGAATAGGACAGCTGCAGCCAAAATACCAAAGGGATTATTTCGCCCCAAAAGCGCGACCGCTATGCCAGTGAAACCCCAACCCGAAGAAAAGTTATCCAAATATCGGTAACGGTATCCCAGCACCTCAGCAACACCGGCTAATCCGGCAACTGCCCCACTGAGTGCCATTACCCATACAGTCACAGTGCGCGGGTTGATCCCACCATAAGAGGCGACATCGCGAGCACTTCCTACCAAGCGGAGTTCGTATCCCCAACGCGTATATGTTAAGAAGATATAACAGAGCACAACAGACCCACAGGCAATTAGGAAACTCGCGTTTAATGGGTTACTCTGCGGGAGGAATGGAACTAAAGCTGCTAATCGTGGGATTCGCGCCGTTTCATGAATTTGTGGCGTCTGTGGAATCATCTGTCCAGGTTCCTGGTAGACCGAGGTGACGAGGTAGTTCATGAGGGCGAAAGCGATGAAGTTCATCATAATTGTATTGATGACTTCATGGGCACCATATCTCGCCTTTAAAAAACCGGGGACAGCCCCCCACGCCGCACCAGCAATCATCGCCGCCGCGATACAGAACGGAATTAGCAGGAAAGCAGGTAGATTTAAGTGCATACCTATCCACGCAGCAGCGAACGCGGCGACGTAGAGTTGACCTTCACAACCGATATTAAACAGACCGCTCCTATAGCCGATAGCGACAGCGAGTCCTGTAAAAACTAAAGGGGTCGCGTTGAACAGGACATATCCGACTTCATCAAAGTTCGCGAACCCGCTGAAAAAAATAATCTTATAGAACTCCAATGCGTCTTGCCCTCGGATATGGACCACGATCCCACACGAGAGAAAAAAAACAAGGATAGCGAGCAGCGGAGGTATACAACTTAGGAGAAACTTTCTGGATTGGGAGGTTTTGTCTCGAACCAGCGAGACAAACAATTTTCGGATGTTCAAGAGTTCTCAGTCTCTCTGCTAAACTTGACAAAAGTTTTTAGAACGTGTTATTATGTATGGTGTTATTATCCGCAACATGCTTGTTAGTATAGCACAGACATCGGATTAAAACAAACCGCTGATTATTTAGAGGGTAGCGAGGAGAACACTATGGAGAGAAACAGAAGCCAATCATCTCATCATGAGAGTACCCCAACAGATCTGCCTGCTGTTTTGGGTGGAACGCCAGTCTTTGAAATAACACCTGACGCGCCCTATCCAAAGCTTGACCAGTGGCAGCAAATCACTGAAGAAGAAGCACAGGTCGTTTATGAGATGACCCTTCGGAATGAACTCTCCGGTACTTCTACGACTGTTCAAGAATTTGAGCGTATCTGGTGTGAACGCCATCAAACCGAATTTGCTTTGAGTCTGACCAACGGTACGGCAGCTTTACATAGCGCAATGTTTGGACTCGGTGTTGGTCCCGGCGATGAGGTTATCTGTCCGACTTATACATGGATGGGGTCAATCACGCCAGCACTCACCTTGATGGCAACACCCGTTTTCTGCGAGGTGGATCCGAGGACATTACTTATTGATATAGCGGATGTTCGGCAGCGCATTACGCCGCAAACCAAGGCAATCGTGGCAGTGCATCTGTGGGGTAATGTCTGCGATATGGATGCGCTCATGGCTCTTAGTGATGAAACAGGTATACCCGTCATAGAGGATTGCTCGCACGCACACGGGGCATCTTATAAAGGTCTGCCGTGCGGAAGCATCGGACAGGTAGGGGCTTGGAGTTTGCAAGGCAACAAACCGATTAGCGGCGGCGAAGGGGGTATGCTTGCAACCAACGATGTCTCAGTTTTTGAGCGGGCATGTCTGCTCGGTCAAGTTAATCGTTCTCCTAACGTCGAAGGCGCAGCAGCCGAAGCACTCCAATACACCCATCTTCCACCGATGGGACTCGGCGTTAAATTTCGTGCCCATCCACTCGCGATTGGTATCGCTTCGGTACAACTGAAAAAACTTGATGAACTCAATGCAAACCGTCGCGCTTATATACAAGAAATTTCCGATGGATTACAGGATATTCCGGGCGTTTCTCCTATTGAGACTCACGAAGGGACTGAGTCAGCAGGGTTTTACGGTTTTCCTATTCACTATTATAAAGAAGATATGAATGGACTGCCTGCACCACTGTTTGCGGAAGCACTCCGAAAAGAGGGTGTTCTCGCAAATAATAATCCGTATCCACTCCTTGTTGGGGATGGTGTACCGCTTTTTTCAGGGAGTCTACCTACTAATAGCAATCCGTATCCGCTTCTACATACTTTGCCGCTCTTTACGCAAGGACTTGATATCTACATGAACGGTCGTGGTTCTCTCTGCCCGGTTGATGCGGGTGGAACGTTTAAAGGGTATACCCGATCAGATTTTCCCGTGACTGAGAAAGCTTGTTCGCAGCTTATATTTTTGCCGCTATTAACGAAGCCGGTAGCAGGTGCTGCATCGCGGATCTTGGCTGCTATTCGTAAAGTCTCTTTACATAGTCATTTGATAGCTGCTGGATAAGTAAACAAAAATGTCAACAGAATTTTCAGCCCGAACTCGGGCAAATAATATTAAAATACTCAAGACAGAACCTTTGGATGTCTTGGTTATTGGTGGTGGTATTGTCGGCGCGGGTTTAATCCGCGATCTTGCCCTTAATGGAGGTATCAAAGCAGGATTAATTGAACAAGGCGATTTTGCAAGTGGAACGAGCAGTGCTACCTCACAGCTTGTTCACGGTGGATTTCGCTACCTTAAACACGATAGAGAGCTCGTTAAAATGTCGCGTAAAGAACGCGAGATCCTTCAGCGCATTGCACCGAATCTTGTCAAACCGCTTCCTTTAGCTATTCTCTTCTACAAAGGCGATCCGTACCCATTAGCAGGCATACAAGCCGCCGCGTACTACTACAATTACCTTTCTAAAACAGACAAGACAGAGAAATCGAAAGCGATTCGCGATCCTCAAAAGATTCAACACTTACTCGGCTCCATTGCCACGGATACCCTAAAAGGTTGTGTTGTTATATGGGACAGCACTACTGACGACGCGAGATTAACCCTCGCAACACTCAAAGATGCCCATCGACATGGTGCCGTTGTAACCAACTATGTCCGATTTCTCGATTTTGTCAATCAACCGGATACAACGGATAGTGGATACCGGATATACAGAATAACTGCTGAAGATATTATCTCTGGACAACGTTTTGAAATCTCCGCGCGAAAAATTGTATCAGCGACGGGGCCTTGGAGCGACTCTGTGTGGTGCAAGGATCCAAGTTACGACGGAATGCCGCGCCTGATAATGAAAAATGCGCAAGGCATTCATATCGTTTTACCAAGGTGTGGAAAAGAAAATGCATCGGAAGCGTACGGTTTAGTAATCTCTACACAGTCAGAAAGGCAACAGGGTGGCAAATCCCGCGGCATTTTTATTTTACCCGGTCCTCACAACACCTCTATTGTGGGTACGACTGAAACAACGCCAGCGGAAGATTTATCGTCGGTGCGTCCATCGGCTGATGAAGCGGCGTATCTACTTTCGGAAACGCAGCGAATTTTTCCAGAAAAGACGCTCAATAATGATACTATCATTGCTGCCTATGCCGGGACCCGACCACTTATAGCGGCGAACTGGTACTCGCGCGAATTCACAAAGACCGATTTCGTTTCAAGGGATCACTTAATCACAGAGAGTCCGAGCGGTGTAATGTATCTTTATGGTGGAAAACTCACCACACACCGCCAGATGGCAGAGGAGACAGTGGACCACCTGACAACTTTTCTGAATGTCCCGCGCCGCTGTAAAACGGATACCGTTCCATTGTTCAATGTGTCAGCGGAGGCATTGTCCCGAGAGTCCACACGTGACTCTCGTACTGGAAACGCGAATCACGCTTCGCAGTCGAATATTAATACGGAACGCCTCATTAAACGCTATGGAGACGGATATCAGACGATTCTTAAGTTTATCAATGACGATGCAACACTTGCTGAGCCGATAACCCCGTCTCTGTCCTTCACGAAAGCTGAACTGCTTTACGCCTATTGGGGCGAGATGGCGATCACGCTGGAAGACCTTCTCTGGCGACGTACGCGTATCGGTTGGACACCGGGCCAAGGGCTTGACATTGCGCCCCAAATCGCACAATTCTTAAGTAAAAAAAACAATTGGGATCAAGCGAGAAT
>VXXH01000002.1 GCA_009835515.1 Candidatus Poribacteria bacterium | reverse complement strand
GGCAAAAAGCGACGAGGCGTTGCAGCAAGTAGCAAACGTCGCGCATCTCCCCGGCATCGTCAAACACTCACTCGCGATGCCCGATTTACACTGGGGATACGGCTTCGTCATCGGTGGTGTCGCTGCCACGGATCCGAAGGCGGATGGTGTCGTCTCTCCCGGGGGCATCGGATACGACATCAATTGCGGAGTCCGGCTCATCCGGACGAACCTTGATGTCTCACAGCTTGATGGAAAACGGAAAGCACTCATCGGCAGGTTGTTCGAGAACGTCCCGTGTGGTGTCGGCTCCAGCGGCGCAATTCGGCTTACTGTCCAAGAAGAGCGGCAGATGCTGGAGAAAGGCGCGCAGTGGGCAATTGATCGGGAATACGGACATCCAAACGACCTTACCTTCACCGAGGCGACCGGTTTCCTCCAACACGCCAGCGCCGATGCTGCGAGCCAACGCGCCTTAGAACGCGGTAAAAACCAGCTCGGCACACTCGGCTCCGGCAACCATTTCCTTGAAGTCCAAGCCGTTGACCGCATCTTTTACCGAGAAGCCGCCGACGCGATGGGGTTAAGCGAAGGCAACATCTGTGTCATGATCCATACCGGTTCACGCGGCTTCGGTTACCAGATCTGCGATGAACACGTCAAGAGTTGGGTCAAAGTTGCCGAAAGATACGGCATCAGACTCCCTGACCGGCAGCTCGCCTCCGCACCGATTAACTCACCGGAGGGACAGGACTACATCACCGCAATGGCGTGTAGTGCCAACTACGCATGGAACAATCGTCAGTGTATTATGCACCTCGTCCGCCAGACCTTCATGCAATTTTTCGACACAACAGAAGACGAACTCGGCTTAGAACTCGTCTACGATGTCGCGCATAACATCGGAAAATTTGAGAAACACACCGTTGATGGCAAAGAACGTGAACTCTTTATCCACCGCAAAGGCGCGACGCGCGCGTTCCCAGCAGGGCATCCAGAAATCCCCGAAAAATACCAGAAAGTCGGGCAGCCCGTGCTAATCCCCGGCGATATGGGGACCGCCTCTTATGTGCTTGTTGGCAATCCAGGTGCGATGGCGGAGACGTGGGGTACCACCTGCCATGGTGCCGGTAGAGTCCTCTCACGCCGGAAAGCGATCGCCTTGACAAAGGGACGCTCCATCCAGAAAGATTTGGAAGCACAAGGGATCTTCGTCCGCGCCGAAGGTAGACGCACCCTCCAAGAAGAGGTACCCGAGGCTTACAAGGATGTTGATGAAGTCGTCCGTGTCGTTGACAAAGCCGGGCTTTCGCGGCGGGTCGCACGCCTCCGTCCCATCGGTGTCGTAAAAGGCTAACATCTAAGGAACAATCGAAATGAAAAACTTAACACTGATCATACTCGCAGCCGCAAGTATAATCGTAGTCCTATCCTTTATCTTAACATCCTGCGGCACCCCAATTGAAGCAGAAGATGTCTTGAACCCCGTGACTGTCACTGTTGATGATCTGGCGACTATCCTTGAAGGGATGCCGCTTTCGGATGTTAAAGCGGCAATATCGGAGGTAGATCCTGAGGTTCGGTCGTTAATCGGGGTTCATGCTTTAAACAGTTTGCCCGATGAACTCGCTTTTGATAGAGGTAAATTATTAGAGGGTGAGGTTCGAGACGGGGCTGCCTCGGCAGTACTTGATGAACTTATCAATGAGTGTTTGACGGAAATTCCGACCTTAGCAGCCGGTAACCTTACCAACGCACAGATGGCGGAATTCGTCAACAGCCACTGCTTTACAAATATGCGACGCAAGTTCAGAGATTTAAACCAAATCTACTCTGTCCTATTAGAGGATGTTCTGTCTAAACAATACACGCTTCCGCCACTTAATTAATAACCACAATGCTCTTGTATTTTGTAGGCGCGAGTTTGACTCGCGAACCGTGTAGGCGCGAGTTTGACTCGCGAACCGTGAGGATTATAGTTATTCCGCAATGTCTATTTTTTACCATACATGTCCAAAAAATAGGCAAAATTCCAACATTTATCACCGAAAACAGCCGGTTTTCGATTGGCACGGAAATTGCACATACACAAATAAGCCTCCTTGGGTAAGCCGGAAGCATAGTTCCTGAAGAGCGTGGTTTGCAAGCCTATGTTGCATGCGTTAGGTTGGAATCCCTGAAACCTTTTAGGAACATCGCTTCCGGTCCCTTTTTTCTTTTCCAACAAAATTTCGCTTGTCTCTCTCCCTTAACCCCTATATAATGCAAAACTAACGGTTTCCGAATGAGGTTTCATATAATCGGTAATTTCGGGACGTGGGATGCCTCGCGTTACTACAAGCGAACAGTTCGTAGTAGGGCAATTCATTGCCCGTCGAATGAGGTTTCATATAATCGGCAAAGTCATCACAGTGAGTTTGGAGACCGTAGATATTATTAACAACTTACCGGCATTAGAAATAAAATGAACAGGACTACATAACCCAAACTGAAGATGCGACAGCACAAAAATCCGCGTAATCCGAGATTCAGACAACCCATAACTAAAAACAGACGACTGACAACAGTGCCGCTGGTAATAATTCTGGTATCAATTATGTTTACGCCGCAAGCAACTGCTGACCGGTTTGAGAATTTCAGTGTCGATCCAAACTGGGAAGGCAGAGGCAACCGGACTGCCGAAAAACACGCTCGAACCGTTGTGCAAAACTTCGGCTACAGTCGCACAAATTATGCAGGCGGTAAGACCCTCGGCGAGATCGGCGGACGCATCTCGCGTTCACTGACACCAGCGACTTACGCCACCAGTATCCCCACAAAAACGCTCAACGACCATTTCACAGCATCCGGCAAATTCACTGTTACCGAAGCAGATGGCAGTAGCGGGATGCTGATTGGCTGGTTCAATACGGATTCAAGCGGTTGGAGAACCCCCAATTCGCTGGCGTTCCGATTGGACGGCAACGGCGGAAAATACTGGGTGTTCTTTGAATACGGGACGCAAAATTATCTGACCGGAAGCGGCGCAACCTTTGAAGGGGAGCGCTATCAGACAACGAAAACGCCACCAGAGCAGGCGGACGGCACAGTGCACACATGGTCGCTGACCTACGACCCAAATGGTGCTGCTGGTAACGGTGAGATCACTTTTCTGATGGATGGCAATACCTATACGGTACCACTGGCACCCAGACACAAAACCGACGGTGCCACTTTCAATCGCTTCGGCATGGTGAACATGCAGATTGCAGGGAAGGGGATGAACGTCTATCTCGATGACCTGAGCATTGACGGAAAAATCTACGATTTCACCGACGATCCGGGTTGGGAAGAGAACGGCAACCGCGTCACATTTGATGATCGCGAAATCCGACCCTACCATAACTTCGGATGGCGCGAAACGAACCACGCCGGTGGAACACTCGGCGAAATTGGCGGGCTGATTTGGCGCGCAGATGAGAGGAAACCTGAACAGGCAGGGTATTATGCCGATCGGATCGGTCATCTAACGATGGACAATACGCTTGAGGCATCAGGAAAAATCGCAATGCTTCGGGCAAGTGCTGACAGTGCCGTGCTTATCGGTTGGTTCAATTCCGAAACCTATATCGGTGCCCCACCGAAGAATTTTGTCGGTATCATGGTCGAGGGACCCAGTCGTATCGGGCATTACTTCCGTCCTGTCTACGCCAACGCTGAAAGTCAGTACGAGATCATGAAGACGGGACCCGTGATTAAACCTTCCCGCACATCGTATCAGTGGCGACTCGCCTACGCACCGGATGCCAACAATGGACACGGGCAGATGATTGTTACCTTCGATGACGAAACAATCTCGCTGAATCTCAAACCCGATGCTCGCGCAGGGGGTACCATTTTTGATCGCTTCGGGATGCTCTCATTCCAGCGCGGTGGACATTTTGTCGATATCTATTTTGATGATATTTCTTATACCGTCCAACAAAAATGATACTCGGTTAATTTTTCTCTTCAAATTATGCACCTTTTCCTCGAAAAAAAAGTCTCTTTAATAATTGGGTAGTAATGCTATTCCGACACGCGCGACATAATAACGGCTTTGAAGCATTTGTCCTAAAATTACAAATCGGAGAAATACGTATGAGACTAAAGTCGATTTTTTCTATCACGCTTTTGATGCTGATATGTGGAACGATGTGTGCCCTTTTTGCCAAAGCACCGACAACGCCGAAAATCCTGTTCACCTCCACACGGGACGGCAATCGAGAGATCTACATGATGAACCCAGACGGCTCTGAACAGGTGAACCTCACACAACATCACGCAGAGGATCTTCAGGCTGTCTGGTCCCCCACCGGTGAGGAGATTCTTTTCGTCTCTGATCGCGATGGTGTCCGAGACCTCTATCTGATGAAGCCAGATGGGGCTAACGTCCGACGCGTCTTCAAAAAATTCGTTTATAGATACTATCCGACGTGGGCACCCGATGGTAAACAGATCGCTTACATGCACAAGGCGCATGACCTTCGTGCATCCATTATCTACGTTGCCACCTTAGGTAAACAAAAAGAGGAGTCCTTCGTGAATGCGCTGTATCCCGCATGGGCACCAGATAGAACAGAAATTGCTTGTTCTGTGGGTGGTCCTGGTCAAGATGGACGACTTGCACTTATCAACATCCGTACAGGGGAACGGGAACATCTTCTGCCTGTGAAAGAGAGGGGGGGACAATCCTTTCCATCTTGGTCTGCTGCGGGGGACAAACTTGCCTTTTCTTGGAATAACAATCCACTGCCGCCGCTCGCAGCGGGTGAACATGTGCCCGACGCATGGCTGGACAAGTTGACAATCTACATTATCAACCGTGATGGCACCGGTCTCCGGCAAATTGTTGATGAAGCGGGGCCTAGGGCAATGGCGCCCACATTATCGCCAAATGGAGAAGAAGTCCTTTATACACAGGAAATTAATGAGAATCTACAAATCTTCAAAGTTGATGTGGACAGTGGCGTTCGGACGCAATTAACACGCATTAAGCGGAATTTTGGAGCCGATTGGTTCGATCCCGCGTATACCTTGCCGGTATCGCCGCAACCGGCGTTACTAACCACGACATGGGGAGAACTGAAAATGGAGAATCGCGATGGTAGAAAATGATGTTCAATTAATTTACAGAACCTTAGCAGGTGATGAGGCGGCGTTCACTGCTTTGGTCCGAAAATACCAAAAGGGTGTCCACGCCCTCGCATGGCGGAAAGTTGGCGATTTTCATGTTGCTGAAGAGATTACACAAGATACCTTCCTCCAAGTCCACAAAAAACTCACGACACTCCAAAACCCGAACCAGTTTGCAGGGTGGTTATATGTAATTACGAATCGGATGTGTATTCGGTGGTTCAAAAATAAAAAGCCGACAATGCTATCACTGGAAAAAACATCCCCGACAGAGGTAGACAAATCTTCTTATAAACTTTATATATCCGAACAACGAGAAATAGAAGCCGCGGAACGTCGCTACGAAATCGTTAAGGAACTACTGAAAAAACTACCCGAAAGTGAACGTACCGTCGTAACGCTCCACTATCTCGGCGAGATGACGGCGAAAGAGATTGGCAACTTCTTAGGTGTTTCCGCGAACACAATCAAGAGTCGGCTCCAACGCGCAAGAAAACGTTTACGGTCACAGAACGAAGAATCCTTAGTCCGTGAGGTGCTTGGGAATTTCCAATTATCCGTGGGACTCACAGAGAACATCATGCGGCAAGTCACCGATCTGAAACTGACACCGCCGCAGGTCGGGAAACCGTTGCTACCGTGGGCGGCTTTTGGCGCGGCTGTGCTTTTGATAGTTTTGATGCTCGGTGCACATAATCAGTATCTCGCGCGCTTCCAGCAGCCATATAGTTTTGAAGCAGAATCTGAACCGACGGTTGAAATCGTTGACGCGCCTATCACGCTTCATCTGCTTTCCAAACCGGCTGTCCGAAATCAGATTGGGCGTGCTGCTACCCCTACTAAAAACATCGGAACCGACTTACGGACTTCTGAGACCGCTGTCGTGTCCCCGACAACGGCAGAGTTGCCTGCAACATTCTCGACTGCGCCGTGGACACAGATGAGCGGACCGCCAAGCGGGGTCGTGCTTGACATCTTTGAGACTTTTAACAAAACACTCTACCTTAATTCGTCAATAAGTCTCTACAGGTTAACAGCGGATGCGACTGTCTGGACACCCGTAAATGTTGATATCTCAATTGAGCAACTCCGTATGCCTATGGCAGAGCATGCAGGCACCCTCTATATCGTCGCTGCCAATGAACTATTGGTTTCAACCGATAATGGCGAGACGTGGAACGCATTAGGTGCACGACCCGAAGGGTACGCTACTGAACTCATTGTAATAGATACAGCAGGTAGACGCAGCGCACACGAGCGTGCTACGATGTATGTCGCCCTTTTGGATAGAGGCGTTTTCCGATCTACCGATGCTGGAAAGCATTGGACACCCGTGAACAATGGATTGACAGGCAGAAAGGTTTACAAACTTGCTGCAATTGGAAACACGGTTTTTGCGGGTACAGACAGAGGGCTTTACCGGCTCAACACCGATGTTTGGGAACTGTTGCCGGTAGATACAACCAGAGCCGTACACGACTTGGTGGTTTTTGAAGATAATCTCTATGTCGGAATAGGTCGCAAAGTTGAGGAGCGAGTGCGACTTGGTCTCTCACAACATGTAGGCAGAATTTTCAAATCAAACGATCTTGGAACATCGTGGACTGAGATAACGCCTAAAGACGAACGCTACGGCTTCGTATCAGCAGCGGGAATAAGCATGGCAGTTGGAAGCAAAACGATCTTAGCGCGCGGTCTCAGGCTATTTCGTTCAACCAATAGCGGGGTGACTTGGACCGATCTGGGATTGGATGTGAATTTCTATGCCTATATAGCACGCGACGAAAATACCTTTTACAAATCCGGAAACTCGGGGGTCTATCGCACGACCGACGGCGGTGAATCGTGGCATCATTTTATGGACGGCATCGTCGGCACCGGAGCACGAGATCTCGTGGTATTCGATGATAGCCTCTATGTACATGCTAACGGCAATATGGTTCAATCTGCTGATGACGGTGAATCTTGGACACCCGTTCCAGTTGATTACGCCGAACGAGCATCTGAACCATCAAAAAGAGAACCATCTAACAGCGACTTTGAGCCTGATTCAAAGTTTGTGAGTGTTGACAACATTTTTTATGGTATTGAGTCCGGCCGAGACAACCTCCGTATCTTCCATTTGTCTGGTGGTAATACGTTTATCCCTGTTCAAGGCGTACCCAGTTTTGGTGGGGGAAATTTGTCTCCTGCGGTGCTAAAAGAGATTGCAGTAGCACAGGGAATGTCGTTTTCTGGTGATCCTGAAAAGGACCGTAAATTGATGAGTGATTTGTCCTTTTATGAAAACTATGGGAAAGCAGGCGCGTTTGCAGTCAGCGGTGATACATTCTATGTGGAATACAAGCGAAAACTCTTCAAATGGAAACCGGGTGACTCCGAATGGAAAAATACCGGTTTAATAGATACTGGAAAACGGTCTGATGACGGTTCAAAAAACGGGTTCAAATTGGCGGTCTCAGCGGAAACCGTCTACGTCGGTAAGCGAGATGGCAGGCTATTTCAGTCGCTTGATGGCGGAAACAGTTGGCGGGACATTACACCCAGCCTGCCCCTGCGTTTTACCCAGTTCAAGGAGATCGTCTTTGTCGATTCAACGGCTTACGTCGCAACGGATAATGGTATTTTAACTTCACAAACCGGCGCCTACTGGCGTGTCCTGACCGATACCGCAGGCGAGCGTATCGTCATAGACAGATTTGCCGTTGGTGGCACGAGTGTTTATGGTGCTGGCGATGCAGGGGTCTATCGTCTGGATGACCGTAGACCATCAGAACAGATTTATCCAAACGTGCCAGATAAAGTCCTCTCACTCGCCGTTAAGAACGACACACTTTATATTGTTACCAGACATCACGGGATGTTCCAGATCCCGCTTGCGGAAGCGGGAAACAACTTATCTCGTAAATAGAAAATCTAATGAGTTATAGAAGTATGAAAAAGTTTTCACATATTTTCCTCACCCCGTAGGGGTGTTATGTCTATAGAACTGCGTTATAAAGAGATGACAACTGAGGTTAGACATAGCAAACCCTGGAGGAACACAAGAACCCATGGCAAATACTATACGCAGCTCTATGTACATATAGTGTTTTCCGTAAAAGGTAGACACGCACTTATTCCCGAATGCCACAAAGCCGAACTTCATAAATATATCACTGGCATCCTTACGAATAAAAAACAGAAATTGATCCAGATCAATTCAATGCCAGATCACATCCATATCTTAGTTGGTATGACTCCAGATACTGCCCTGTCCGGTTTAGTGAAAGATATTAAAGTCAATTCGACGCGCTTTATCAATCAAAAACGCTGGACTGCGGGACAATTTGCCTGGCAAGCGGGATTTGGTGCGTTCAGTTATTCCCATTCTCAGATACCCAAGGTTGCCGCATATATTGAAAATCAGGAGAGACATCATTCACGACGGACATTTCGTGAGGAATATCTTGCGTTTTTGGAGCATTTTGGGGTTGCGTATGATATGAAGTACGTTTTTGATTCAGTTGCCGATCTTCCATCTGAAGAATGATTTAAGGGCAGAGCGTAAGTAGGCGACTTTTTTATTTACATAGCACCCCTACGGGGTGCAGCCTCTTGAATAGCCAATGTTCTATAGACATAACACCCCTACGGGGTGAGGAAAATACGTGAAAGACTCTGTTGAAATACGCAGAAATACCGGATTTAGTCTGGGAATAGACTAAATCC
>VXXH01000527.1 GCA_009835515.1 Candidatus Poribacteria bacterium | reverse complement strand
TTCCTGAAAGATGACGCCTAAACGCGGCGTAACCCTTTGTAAACTTATTTTTACATTTCACCATAAAGAGCCTTTGAAAATAGTTGTTGCTTTTTTCTTTTGTTTTTTATATATTGCAATCAGGGGTCTGCACTGCCTCCGAACTCTAACCTCTTATGTTTGAGATACTAATTGCTTTGAAAACACGCCCTGATAGGCGTGTGAAATATAAAGGAGACTCTCAATGAAGGCTAATTATATTTTCAAGTTTTTGGTGTTAAGTCTGATGCTTACAGGAGCAGTAGTAGCAAGTCACGCGCAAGGCATCAGCGATGATGAACTTATCATCTACTATAGTTTCAACAAAGATACACTGAAAGGTGATGATGTCTTAGACGTGTCTGGGAATGGAAATGATGGATTCCTACACGGTAATGACTTAAAAATTGTGAAAGGAAAAGTCGGAGAGTGTATGGAGTTCCCTGGTAGTGCAGCGCAATATATTTCGGTGCGGGAACACATGTATAAAGATCCGATTGACGAAATTACGCTTGCCGCTTGGGCAAAAACGGACGTAAGAGGCATGATCGCCTCATGGGACAGAAGCGAATTTTTCCGTTTTGCCGTAGGCGATGATGTCGGTGCAAATGCTGGTACAACCTTTGTTGCCTTTGACACCTGTTGTGGAATACATGATTGGTTTGGGAAAACGGATGTCGCAGATGACAAATGGCATCATCTCGTCGCAACTTTTGATGGCAAAGAGAAACGCATCTATGTTGATGGCGATTTAGATGAGAAAATAGCCGCGCCATCAAAAGTGATCGGGGCAGGACAGGCACGGTACGGATTTATCGGGATTGGGTCAGAAGCCGCTGCGTTTGATGCAGCAGTCGGACCAACGTGGGCGTTCAATGGACTTATCGACGAGTTCTTGCTGTTCCATCGGGCACTCTCCGAAGAGGAAGTAGAACGTCTTGCCAAGGGACAAAGTGATCCATTTGCTGTTGAACCGGCTGACAAACTTACCACGACTTGGGCAGACATCAAAGAGACGAAGTGATACAAATCTGGACGGGTGGTGCAAGTGCGCCACCCGTACTATTTCTTTGAACCCCTAACCTTCCGTCGGCGTAATCACCTCTTGAATGCCGGGCCACTCTTTCCATATATCTGTATAGGCATCGTAACCGTTTTCGGCACAATCGACATGACGCAGCCGGAAAATCGCAGCGTAACGGACATCAGCAGCGGCGTTCGGTGCCGCAGAATGAACGATCTGATGATGCGTCAAGACAACATCCCCTGCCTGACCCACTATCTGTTTAGGTCCCTCAGGTAGTTCAGGTCGCGGCATCCCGTTTGCCAATATCTCATGCCCTTCCTTTTTAAAATAATCGGCGAAGAAACTGTGTGATTTCGGCCAGACGGTGAAATTGCCGCTATACGGCTCCGGGACATCCGCAAGGTAGACAACCGCAAGGGCAGTAAAACCACGCCGATAAATGCCTTTTTCCATACCATTTGTGCCACTTCCCAACCCATCAAGATGTCCACGCGGTTCGTTCGGATCTGTCCCCAACGGACCCGGAAACCGGAGCGCAATCTGGGCAGAACCCGGTATCTGGACATTCCCTTCACCCATCAACGACTCAGCAATTTGACGGATAGGGGTCTTGCCGAAAAGATCTACGAGCTCGGGAGCATTGCGAATCTCGTTGCAATAGGACTGTGCCCGAAATCGTTCTAAGTCCCCTTCGTGCATGCCAACCGCGCCGATGGAGTGATTTATCGCCTTTCGCGCCGCATCCACCATCAGTTTTGGCACAACACCAGGAACAGAGATATAGCCATTTTTATAAAAATCTAACTTCTGTTTACGAGTGAGCATATTTTTCTTGTCTCCCTACTTTTTGCTGGATGGTGTCTCCATCACATAAGTTCCTACAAACCTATAGACACATGAACATATATGGAAACTTGCCCCGAAAAGATTTCTGATTTAGACTCTCATTAACGCAAAAAGTTTAACAGGATTTCTCGGTTATGGAGCCCCATTACAACTCTGAAAAGAAAAAATTTTGGCTAATGGGTGAGGGTATAAACAACAGCATTGATACCCATCTTCAGTGCCATATCCGAATACTCACGCGGGTAATAGTCCTCAGCGGCGTGTTCCCATGCATCGCCAAGATCAGAATTAAAGTTGATCATCATCATCAACCGACCATAATCATCATAAACACCACGGCAGTACGCCGGACGCCCATCGTGTCGTTCGTAGGTGCGATCATTAAAGAGCGAACGGAGTCCAGGGATTTGGATCAACTTGTCAATTTTAAAAAAGCAGCGGAAAATCGGGTGTGATATCGGGATGTCCACCGGTTCTCGATCCGGGAAAATTTTCTTGAACTCGGCATAAAACCATTTCCATTCACGTTCCCCGTGAAAATCGTCAATAAAGATAAATCCACCGCGTAAGAGGTATTCCCGCAGATTCTCCGCTTCACTTGTGCTTAACCTGAGGCTACCGACTTCAAGCATATACGCGAAAGGGTACTCAAATAACTCTAACGCACCGACCTCAATAATCTTTTCACGGGGTGCAACCACAATGTTCGTCTGTTTACTAAGCTGCCAGATAAAGTTCCGATCCGAGGACGGCCAATCCACCTGCCAACTACTGAGCCGCGTGAGTTGTCCGTTATATTTTAATCGGACGAAAGTGAATGTATCCGTATCCTCCTGTGAATTCATAGAAGCAGTCGGCACGGACATCATAACAGAGATGACTAATATTTGGAGAGCTCTCATATTCTTCTACTTTGAAAGGCACCGGAATCCAAGAACACACATGAAGACGTTCACTCGACTTAAAAACTGCGATACCAAGCAGTCGTAATTTGAACACCAAGACCAGATTCAAGGGCTTTTGCAATGTTAACCCGAAAAAAAGAATCGTCGCGTCCAGAGTGTGAACCCGGAACGTTAACTACAACAGCAGAGTCGTCTTCACCAAACTGTAAACCGATGCCAACACTTGCTTTTGGATCAAAGGTATAACCAGTATCAGATACGTTCCAGACTTGCCCCTCATCAATGAAGGCGACAAGAAACGCATTTTTGAAAATATTCCAACGCAATAGATTCGACAACTTGTAGTGATATTCGATATTGAGAAGAAATCCGCTGTCCCCTGCGAACGCGTAAGGAGAAGAAGTATGTCCACTCTCATAGGTTATTATACCATCAGCTCCGTCTTCTTGTCTATACCAAGGATATCCTCTAAGTCCACCCATCCCACCAACCACAAATTGGCGTTGAATGGGCAGCGGCGAACCGGAATAACCAAGCAAAAGCCGGGTGCGGATTCGATTATTCTCAAGTGGAAAAGCATATCGAAGGTGTAATTGTAATCGTGTGTAATCAAAATCAGACCCCACAGCAGCACTGCTATGTTCAGCAAGAAAAGTATTGTGCCAGCCGAGGGATTTTGTTCTATTAAGAAAATCGTATTGAAAGACAAGACCCCGCATCTGACCGGCAGTTATCGGTGGATTCCCTCTGACACTTAGTTTCGATGTCCAATTTGTAATAAACCAATCTGTACTTTTCTGAAGACTTGCGTGTGACTCAGCAAGCATTGACAACCTGAACGAATGCGTCGGCATAATCGGTGCCCAATACAATCCGATCTCAGCACCTTGTCGCAAATAGTAATTGTGAAGGTCCGGCACACCAACAATGCGCTGGAAAATGCTTATTCCGCTGTTGTAGCCCGGAAAAAGTTCAGGGGCAACTGCATCTGTCAACCGGTGGAATTGCCCGATAAGCTGCAAGTTCCAAGTATACGGTTTTCCCCAATTCGCAATTCCCCCCAGATGGTAATGGATATGTGGGTTGCCGAATGCATAACTGACTTTTCCAAACAGTCTTGAGATTTGGTTGCGCTGTGAATTCCTGATACGCCACATCCAGAGAGGACCGACCTCTTTGCGTTTCCCGACTTCAAAGCCGGTGCCGATCTCCCATCCTGTCACGCGGTTAAAACCGAGGCGTATCGGCGGACTGAGACCGAGATAGGCATCTGTAGAAAGCGGTTTTTCTTCGACAGAGATCGTGGCGATGTACTTGGCATCCGCCTCATCAACCTGTAAGCGGACCTCTTCAAAAAGGGGCATTACTTTAAATAGCGTCCTGAGTGCCTTATCAATATCAGGTGAAGCATTATCAAGTGTCTGCCGAATACGTGCCGTTGGCACCTTCTGATTGCCGCGGATACGGACCTCGTGAATCGGGACATCCCTTGCCCAAAATCGTGTTGCTGCAAGCGGCGTATCAAACTGATCTTCTTGTGAAATGAACCACGTATCCTCCACTGTTACCTGTTCTCGCTTACCTGAGATCTCCATAGATTTCAGCACCGATATTTTTTCCATAGATATCACGCTAATGATCGCAATGCGTTTCGCCCCTTCTTCTGTGATCCGCAGAGATACCTTTCTGGAAGCATCAAGCGCGCCTGATAGCACCGGTATAACCTCTCTGAGTTCTCCAGAACCGTTTCTCAGAATCTTCAGGAGCTTCTCCCTTTCGGCGACGATTGTTTCTTCAATCGACTTCGGATCAGTGCCTTCAGGGGATGTGAGCTTGCTCTGAATCTGTATCTCATGAATCCGTTCGCCATCAGCATACCAATCCCAAAGCGGCGGCGGCTCAGGTGTCTCATCTGTGGTGGGTTCTGCTGTCTCACGTTTCTCTGTAATTGGGGACTTTGTATCTGGTTTAAGAGGTTCAGATGGTGGCGGTGGCGGTGGTGTGAGTTCTAAATCACGCTGCTTCAGCGACATTAACCTCGGAATTTCGATACCGAGTTGATTTAGGTTCAGTAACAACTCACCCAGCTGCCGCCTCGGCATCTCACAGACAATGTTTATCAGGTAAATTCCGCCCTTGTCTTTGACGATGACGAAGATGCCTTTAACGGTTTCATTCTCGTGGAGGATATAGAGATGAAGATTAATTTTTTCAGGGTCAGTTTGTGGGTACTGTCCTAACGCTTGCCAACCACGCCCTTTTAGCACTTCGCTGTAATACTGAATCATCTTCTTAAAATTGCCGCCTCGGTTTCGGTAGTTCCTGAGATATAAGTTATCCACGCTTTTAAAGAGTGGCGCAATATCGGAAGCCGGGTCTTCCATAACGCGCGCGATCACATCGCGACTCAAATCAAATTGGAACTGAGACGATGGCACATCTGGACAGTCAAAAGGGACAATCCCGTTGTCGGATTGTGAATTGACTGAATAACATATCAGAAATAAGAACAGCACTAACGTACCCGCAATAGTATATTTCATCTACATCTCCGCTACTATTTTTGAACCCTTTTCAGGCGTTGCTGTAGCTTTTTCAAAGCATCTGGAATTTGTGGTTTGCCGGGGTGATAGATCACATCGGGTGGCACAATTTGCCTGGAACCATTTGGGGGTTGATAAAACCATTGTAGCGCAATCGCCTCTCGAGGACCTTGAAAATAGTGTATCTCAACAGCGTGTATACCCGTCCCCAGCCTTATACGTCCCCGTCTACTCATTGCTGGATGGATCCCATCATTATCCACAACAAGAGACCCATTAATATATAATTGTGAACCGTCATCTGAGCTGAGTTCAAAGACATACGTACCCGGTATATTAATCTCTAATTCGGCACGGAAATGAATCGCGAAATTCTCAACGACGGATTGCATCTCAGGTGTCGGAAAACCCGCGGTATAGATTCGTTTAGGGACATTTAAGTTTGCTGTGACAAAAGTATAGACAGGCACAAACTGTCAAAATCAGGCATTCGGAAGATAGCCGCCCCGGGCACATAAACTTGTCCGACTAATCCGTGACCGGGTTTCACTTCCGTACCAAAAATACCGAGGCCTGTATCTATACGAACCGGGATATCCAGTCCGGCTTCCGATACACCCATCCCACTGCCTAACCCCATGCCAAAGCCGCGCCCTTGACGATCAGGTCCACCGAAACCGACACCAACGCCACCCGCGCCTCTTCCATTCTGCCCTTCAATGGCGACGGGACCTCCGAGAGTCTTCCCTTCGTCAAAACTGGTATTGGAAACAGTACTCGGACGATCCGCTTTTGGTATATCGGCGTGTGTAACGACATCAGGCACAACATCGGTGTGAACGGGTGCTTTCGGCGCACTGACCCGCGGCGCATAAGTCGGTGAAGCAGGTGAATCGGATGAGGTTTCAGCACTTGCCGCCCGCGACATCAACTGCAGACGCGGCGGCAAAACCTGCCGTTTCACTCGCTTTTCCGGATCCACTTTCAGAATCTCCGCAGATATGCTCTCTTTCTCTGCATCGAAATGATTCACAACAAACGGCGAGAGCACTAACATTAGTCCTATGTGGAGAACAAACGATAACAATAAGGCACGATTTGTGTGTCTTCGCATCACATTATACCCCTGCATTTGAAACAGTGCGGTCAGAATAGGATTATTTTTACTTAGAAACTATAAAACCACGCCGTGTTGAACTGAAGCCCTTGATCGGCTTCAAAGGCTTGTGAAACGTTAAACCGGAAGATAAGATCTGTTTCACCAAACTGCAAGCCGATACCTGCATTGCTTTTAGGCTCAAAAATGTAACTCTCGTCAGACGCGTTCCATGCCTGTCCTGCATCAAGAAAAAACACTAAAAAAAGAGGCAAATCAGAAAATTCTAATACGTTTTTCCAATTCGGTAACGCCGGCAAATGGAAGAGAAACTCAATATTGAAGAGAAAGCCTTGATCACCTGCAAAAGCGTAAAGCGGATAGCCGTTCAGTAGCCCTGGCCCACCGATGATAAATTGGCGTTGAATCGGCAGCGGGGCGGTTGAAAAACTCCCGACTGCCCGTGTGCGTATCTGATGTCTACCCAACGGATGCGCATAGCGTAGGTGGAGTTGATACCGTGTAAAATCAAAATCGGACCCGATAGCAGGACTACCATGCTCAGCGAAGAAAGTATTGTGCCAACCGAGAAAATTGTGCTGGGTACTATAATCGTATCTGAACATCGCACTCCGCATTCGCCCCGGTGTTACTACTGGATTTTCACGCACATCCCTTTTTGACCGCCAGTTGAAGAAGTGCCAATCTGTGCTTTTTTCTATACTGTCGTGTGACTCCGCAAGTAGACTCAGTTTGAAAGAATGCCTTTGCCGAATAGGTTGCCATTGCAGTCCGACCTCAATCCCTTCTCTGAAATAATAATTCTGATGATCCGGCACCCCCAAAACTCGGAGAATAATCATTCCCGTATCATCATAAAACGGAAAAAGATCCGGGGCAATGACGCTTGTCGTGCGATGGAACTGTGTTGTTAATCCAAGATGCCACGAATCCGGTTCACCCCAAGCAGCCTTGCCACCAACTCGGTAATAGAACTGTTTATTACCAAATCCGTAACCGACCCGTCCGAAAAATTTTGAGAGATCATCGCCACGGAATACACTCGGAACACTGATGTTGTAAGATGTGTTTGGACGCTCCCCTTTCCGATAACCAGAATTGACACGTGCCCCTAACTCCCATCCGGTAACGCGATTGAACCCAGCCAACGGGGCACTATCAAAATAAAAACGGGACGGAAGCGGTGTTTCGACTATGGTAATTATCGCTGTACGTTGAGCACCTTCCCCTTCAATTCGGAGACGTGCATCTTCTAAACCCGATATCTCGCTCGGCAGTGTTCCGATCGCCTTTTCGATGTCTTCTGGTCCCTTTTCAAGAGCTTTTCTAACATCCTTCAGATGTGTGTCTCGATGCCCTCGAATCCGTATCTCATGAATCGGCTCCCCTTCTGAGGTCCGAAACTGCTTCGCCAACATAAAAGGTTCATTTTTATGATCTGGTATATTCCCAACGCTAATCGTCGCAAGACGTTCCGATGTGTGAACAACAAGTTTCTTCTTATATCCAGATGTATTTACGGATGGAAGACGCTCCATTACAGCCTCAATGTCAGCGGGCCCTTTTTGAAGTGCCTCACTAATTTGGGCAATACGCTCTTTACTGTCAGAACGAATATGGATCTGTTCAATCGGATGTCCATAGTAACTCCACTGTCCATGAAGGGTTTCATTGTGGCTCCTTGAGAACGAGAAGCCAAATTTTGACGCCTCTCTTTTCGTTGAAAACTTCACGCTAAAAAAATCTGGCTGCTTGCCAGTGGTACGCAACAAGGTTGGTGGTGCCATCGGTTCTGATGGCACTTCAAATTTCTGAAATATTTGCGCATCAAGCGATCCTAATACAGAGACCTCTATCCCAATTTGCCCCAGATTCGCTAAAAGCTGCCCTATCTGTTGCGGTGGAATATTACCCACGATGTTTAACAGATGCACATCGCTGTCGCTTTTTACAACTGCGAAGATACCCAAAATCGCTTTATCTGACTGCGAACTTTGCGCATTGGACACCTCCAGAACATAGAGGCATACGTCGTTATCTTCTTGTAGGCTTTGCCAATTTGCGGTTTTCAAGGTCTCACCATAGTACTGAACGAATTGATCGAATATACCGGCTTCAGCGTCATAGGTGCGAAAATAAATATCCGACACTGTATTGAAAGGTGCTGTCGTGCCAGCAAGTGCGATAAGTTCGCGAGTAAAATGGAATTGAAATTTAGTGTGTGGTGCATCAGGACAATCAAAAGCAATTCTGCCGTCAGTCATTTCAGCATGTGTCAGACCGGATGCAGTTAGCAATAGGCATACGATAAAAATATACTTTTTCATATTTTTTGTAAACATAATACGGGAAAGTTGTGCTATTTTAGCAAGTTGAAGCCTTATTGTCAAACGCAATCTCTGATTTCCATATACTTTTCTGGTATACTTCAAAC
>VXXH01000190.1 GCA_009835515.1 Candidatus Poribacteria bacterium | reverse complement strand
CGACCCTGCTGAAATCGATGTTTTGACACTTGCGAGGACTTTGGACACCTGAAAATCCTGAAACTTTTTTCATCTATATTGCGTATTATATCAATGTTCAGGATAAAACTAAAGTTGAAGGCGTGCTTTCACCTTGCAAGATAACGGATTTGAAAGCTGTCTTTAAAAGTGCTTATCATTGTGATAATCATTTAAACTTGTAGTGGGAGGGCTGAACCTTTGCACTTAAATAGCATAAAAATTCGTGGGTTCAAGAGCTTTGCTGAGGAGATTGAATTGATACTTGAACCCGGCATCACTACCATTGTCGGACCCAACGGTTGCGGAAAAAGCAACGTCTCCGATGCAATTCGATGGGTGCTTGGGGAGCAGAGTGCGCGTGCGCTTCGGTGTACCTCTATGCGAGACCTGCTTTTCAATGGTGGTGCTAATTTCGCGCCCGCACAGAAAACAGAAGTGGCATTACGTTTTTCAAATGTTAATGGCGGCGATCCTAATGCATCCGCAGAAGATGCCCCCAATATTGTTCTCGGATCCCCCGAAGTTGAGGTATCTCGTCACCTCACCCGCGATGGCGAAAGTCGCTATCTAATCAATCAGAGTCCGTGTCGGCTCCGCGATATCAGCGAACTCTTTATGGATACCGGTATCGGTGTTGATGCTTATTCCGTTATGGAACAGAGCAAGATTGACCTGATTCTGAACGTGCGACCCGAAGAACGTCGCTTTCTATTTGATGAGGTCGCTGGCATTACCAAGTATAAGCACCGAAAAAAGACGGCACTCCGTAAACTCGAACAGACGGAGCAAAACCTTGTCCGTATCAACGATGTCATTCAGGAATTGCAGCACGAGACGCAGGCACTCAAAGAACAGGCAGAGCAGGCGCGGCATTATAATACGCAACAAGAACAGTTAAAACAGTTTGAATTAGACCTCGCGCATCGGGAATACGATAAGCTCCATACCGATTATAGCCAAGCACAAACCGATTTAGATGAGATTTTAACCACCGTCGCGACGGCTTCTGAAACGCTTAAGGCTGCTGAAGAACGCATTGAGGCATCCACAAGCCGTCAGTCCGAGTTGGACGAAGCGATCCGTGCCGGGCAGACCGCTCTCCGCGAGATTGAAACACAAATTGAGCAAATTGAGCGTCAGATAGTTCTTCATAAGGAACGGCAGCTCAACATCCAAAAGCAACGCGAACGCGCCCTCCAGACGCTTGAATCTTTGAAGGCACAGCAAACGGCGCTGCTCACACAGAAACAAGAGCGGACCCAAGAGCATCAAAAACTTGAGGCATCCCACAAAATAGAGGAGAGCCGATTGGCGGCACGTCGGCAGCTGCTCACCCAGCTCGCCGAACGTATCACTGCCACTAAGGCGTCTGTACAAGATGCCCAGACTGCCTTACAGGAAACCGCAACCGAATTGGAAAGCAGTGAGCGCAAACGTCTGGCGATTGAGCACACGTTGAATAGCACCGAGGGCAATCTCAATCGTCTTAAGGAGAATACAGACGCATTAACAACCGAGCATGAGGCTGCTACTGATACTCGCGATGCGATCCAACGCGCTGAAACACAATTGAGGGCGGAATTGGTTCATATTGAAGCCGAGAGGAATCACGTGGAGACGAACCTGCAGGAAAATCAGGACGCACTCCGCAAGATTGAAGCCGAAATTCAGGGTTTACAGAATACCTTAGGCAGTAACGTCTCACGGCTTAAATCGCTGCAGGAATTACAATCCGCTTATGAAGGATACTACGCCGGTGTTCGGGCGGTAATGCGGGCGAGAACCCACTATCCGGATCAGTTTCAGGGGGTCTGTGGTGTTGTTGCCGAATTGCTCACGACGGATGCCGAGTATGAAGTCGCGATAGAGGTTGCGCTCGGTAGTGATATCCAGAGTGTTATTACCGAAACTGCTGAAGACGCGCAAAGCAGTGTGGCTTTCCTTAAAAAGCATCGCGCGGGTAGAGTGAAGTTTCTCCCGCTGGATTTTATACGGGAACGCAGATTCTATGATGAGGCACTGCTCAACAAACCCGGTGTCATCGGCATCGCTCAGGAATTGGTGGACTACGCCCCTGAGTATGAACCTGCCATGCAACATCTGTTGGGGAATACGCTCGTCATTGAGGATTTGGATGCTGCCGTCGCACTTACCCGTCAGTTCCGTCCGAGGGCACGTCTCGTTACTTTAGATGGAGATATCATTGATACGTCTGGGGCGATTACCGGTGGTCAAATGAGTCAGAAACAGGGTGGTTTACTTGGTCGCGCACGCGAACTTGAGACCCTTGAAAATGAGATCGGGAAATTGACGCGGAACTCTAATCGAAAAACCGAGAAGCGTAAGGCGTACGCCGCGAAGATAGCGGATTTACAAAAAACGCGGCAGACGCTCACAGCACAGTGGCAAGATAAACGCGTTGAGAAAGCGTCGGTGACGAAAGACATGGAGCAGGCGAACCTCCAGGTTACCCGGCTTGAACACCAACTCGCTGAGATTCGGGCGGAAAACCGAGAATTAAGCAAAGCCGTTGATGCCTCACGCGAGGAACAGGAAGTGCTTGAGACTGAAATCGCCGCATTGACGCAAAAAAGTACGCGTACCCAACGATGGATTGAGCGCGTATCCGAACAGATTGAGAGCGAAAGCAAGAAACATGCTGAAGTTTCGGGAAGCTGCCAAGAGATGGAAGTCTTTTTGGCGGGACAGCATCAGAAATTGCAGGGCTTACTCTCCGAGTTGGAAACGATTGAGGAAACGTATCAACGGGCAGCGAAGGATATCGCTGAACAGCAGGCAATTATTGACTCCGATGAGCAGACGAAGATTGACCTCGGAGAACAGGTCGCTGCGGCACAACGCAAGTTCCTAAGTTTAGAGGGCGACCGCGCCGAAGCTGAATCACACGTTGATGAGTTAACACAAGAACGGGAGACACTCCTTCAAGAGGTGGCTATCCTCCAAAAAGAGATGCGGGCAACCCGCAGAAACTTTGAGAGACAGAATAAGGCACGCCATCAACTTGAAGTCAAAACGACACAGCTTGAGATGCGAATAAAATCGGTCTCGACCCGTATCCACGATAAATATCAAGTCTCGATTGATGCGCTACCGCCCCTGATGAATGATGAACAGGCGATGGACGAGATTGATTTACTGGACAATATTGAAAAGTTGAAGGCAGAAATCACAGGCATGGGCGCAGTGAACCTTAAAGCAATTGAGGCTTACGAGGAACATAAGAAACGACAGGATTTCCTTGTTGCCCAGCGCGACGATGTCCAGCAGTCGATGCAAGCCACCATTCAGGTGATACAGAAGATCAATCAGACCTCAAGAGAGGTGTTTCTTGAGACGTTTGAGCAGGTACAGACCAATTTCCAAGAGGTATTTACACAACTCTTCGGCGGTGGTGAAACGGAGTTACTATTGACGGATCCGTCCGATGTGCTTGAATCCGGTATCGACATTATTGCGCGTCCCCCCGGCAAACGTCCGCAGAGTATCACCCTGCTTTCGGGTGGCGAACGTTCGTTGGTCGCAATAGGACTCTTGTTTGCTGTCTTCAAAATCAAGCCGAGTCCGTTCTGTGTACTTGACGAAGTTGATGCCGCACTTGACGAAGCGAATGTGCTCCGCTTCGCGAATCTCATCCGTGCCTATGTCGAAAATACGCAGTTCATCATCATCACGCACAACCGCCGTACGATGGAAATCGCTGACGCGATGTACGGCGTGACGATGGAACAGGCGGGTATCTCAAAGATTGTCTCTGCCAAGTTTGCGGAGTAATGGTTATCGGTTGTCGGTCATCGGTTATCAGTTAAAGAGGGTGTTTTGCTTGAGGGTTTCCCCTGGTTTAATCAAAAACCTCTTGTAACCTTGACCAACAACTTAGAAGAAACACCCAAGCAAAAACACTACAGATACTTTTACTAAGGCGCGAGTTGTTCGTCAAAACCGACAACCGACAACTCTCACTGCGAGGCAAACCGACAACTATTCTTATGAATAAACTGAATCGTGAGCAACTCACAATCCTCCCGCTCACTGAACGCCGTCACAAGATGACGGTGGCAGATGTCTATCCGTTAGACGCGGATATCCTACCCTGTGAAAATCTCAGTCTCCATATTGTTGCGGATCGGATTGTTGAGGCGCGTCGCGCCGAGAAGCAAGTCATCTGGATGATGGGCGCGCACGTCATGCGGCGTGGCAACTCTCGCTTTATCATCGACTTGATGGAACGTGGCATTATCACGCATATCGCCACTAACGGCGCGTGTGCTATCCACGACTTTGAACTTGCACATATCGGTGCCACGCTTGAAGATGTGGAAGATTACATCTGGGACGGTAAATTCGGGAATTGGGAGGAGACAGGACGCTACCTGAACGAAGCGATTGTTCGGGGTTACCGAGATAAAATCGGCTTTGGGGAAGCAATCGGTAGATTAATCCAAGACGGTGAACAGGGCATCCTTTTTCCACATCGTGATGTGAGCATGTTTGCCGCTGCATATCGCTTGGGCGTGCCGTTCACTGTTCACAAGGGTATCGGGTTTGACATCATTGATCAGCATCCTGCTGCTGATTATGCTGCGATGGGATGGACGACAGGCGAGGATTTTCTGCGTTTTGCACACAGTGTCTCTCAATTGGAGGACGGTGTTTTTCTCAATTTAGGCTCCGCTGTGATGGGACCCGAGGTCTACCTCAAAAGCCTCTCAATGGCACGCAACATCGCAACCCAGCGCGGAGAAGAAATCCGACATTTCACGACCGCGAACTTTGACCTCATCGACTTCCCCGATTTCCAAGATGAGGGGTCACCTACCGATGCACACTACTACCATCGCCCTAAAAAGACGATCCTCATCCGTACCGTGAAAGATGGTGGTGAGGGTTACCACATCTCCGGCGATTTTTCCGTTACTGTCCCACAGTTATACCGTCTGATAGTTACATCTCCGTAGATGGATGCATTCGTTACCACTTCAATCCCAGTTCTTTCGCTACTTCCTCTATTGGAATTGCTTTGACTTTACCAGACTCATATTCTGCTACGCTGCGTTCCAGCCTTTCAGCCACCTCCGGACGCAATTCTAACCCCTCATCTGGATTATAATAGTAATCTTCAAGGAACTGTTCCAACTCCAGATAGCACACGAAAAACTCAAAAAATGCAAATTTCAGCTGCTCTGCACCCTCAACCGATAACACCATTTCCTGCAGCTTGACAACCTGCGCACGCGCTGCGAAAAGTTCCCAATTCACAAGCGTCTCCATTAACACACGGAATTCGTCATCCGGTAAGGCTGATACCTTTATCTCCGGTTGCGGATCCGTGATCAGCGGTCTGTCGCTCATCCGTCGTGCTATCCGTCCTGCAGGCGAAGTTTTTCGCACAGCTTCCACAGCTGCAATACGCTTCTGCAGGGGCGCGAATGTGTCGGATGCCTGCAATATTGAAAGCAGTGATTCCTCAGGTTCCTCTAACTCGAATGCCAGACCACAGTAGCCTTCATAAAACTCTTGGAGCTCCGCTTCCAATGCCGCCCTATCTGCATTCTCAGCAAGCAAAGCGACAAGTCGCTCACGAGACGCAAAGAGCGGACGGTCTACAATTGGCACAAGCCAAGTACTGAACTGCGTTTGGGTCATATTGATGATATTGTTTGTCATTGGTTTTTCCTTTAGGAGATGAATCAACCGACTGAGGCGATTTCCAGATTGTCGCGCCAATGTTTCTGTAACATCCGTTTCAGCAATTGATGTACCGGCGCGTTCAGCTCGCGATCGGCTTTGACTAATGACTCCGCCTCTTGTTTCGCCATTTCCAGAAGAGTGGCATCGTGGATGATATTTGCGATCTTGAAATTCGGGACCCCTGATTGGCGTGTACCGAAGAACTCTCCTGGCCCACGGATGTTCAGGTCTGCCTCTGCGATCTTGAAGCCGTTATTCGTCCGAATCATCGCTTGAATCCGCTGGTAGGAATCGTCACCTTTCGGCGTAGCGACGAGGTAGCACGCCGATTGATACTTGCCACGTCCGACGCGTCCACGCAATTGGTGCAGCTGGGACAACCCAAAGCGTTCTGCGTTCTCAATCACCATCAACGTTGCGTTCGGGATATCAATACCTACCTCAATCACCGTTGTTGAAACAAGGATATCAATGTGCTTATCGTTGAACTTTGCCATGGTCTCTTGTTTTTCAATGGATTTCATCTGCCCATGCAACAACCCAACGCGTAGGTCTGGAAACACCGAATTTTGAAGATGTTCTGCCATCTCTGTGGCGGCTTTAAGTTCTTCCAACTTTTCGGACTCTTCAACGAGCGGATAGACGACGTATGCCTGTCTGCCGCGTTGAATCTCCTTCCGAAGGTTACCGTATAACTTTTCCCTGTCCTTCTCCTTTATCCAGTAGGTCTTAATCGTCTGTCTACCGGGCGGCATCTCATCGATGACAGAGACGTTCAGATCACCGTAGAGTGTCAAGGCGAGTGTTCTCGGAATCGGGGTCGCTGTCATGACGAGGACATCTGGCGGCAGTGCCTTGTTGCCGACCTTATTACGAAGTGTTGCGCGTTGCATCACACCGAACCGGTGTTGTTCGTCAATGATAACGAGTCCGAGTCTGTGAAAATCGACACCTTCTTGAATCAATGCCTGTGTACCGACGATGAGATCTGCGGTGCCATCGGCAATTGCGGCTAACGCTTCTTCACGTTCCGCTTTCGGTAAGTCGCTTTTGAGAAGCACGACGTTTATTTTTTGATTATCCGTATGCGCGGTATCTTTGTGCAAAGACTCGAACATCTCGGAGAGGTTGTAGTAGTGCTGTTCGGCGAGAATTTCAGTCGGCACCATCAGCGCGCCTTGGTACCCATTTTCGATGGCGCGAAGCAGTGCCATCGCAGCGACGACAGTTTTCCCGGAACCGACATCCCCTTGAATAAGCCGATTCATGACATTTTTCTGACGCATGTCGTTTTGGATTTCACCGAAAACCCGTTTTTGCGCGCCGGTTAATTCATACGGAAGCGAAGCGATGAAATCTCGGAGTAAGGGGGGCGTATTGCCTTGTGTCTCGGTGCCAACTTGGAATGCGATACCCTCCTGTGAAATCTTACGGTCTTTTTTCAGTTCCATGCCAACGCTGAGGAGGAAAAACTCTTCAAAAGCGAGTCGTTTTTGCGCTGCTTTTCGATGTGCCTCCGAAGTCGGGAAATGGATCTCGTTGATAGCCGACTGTCTGTCAATCAAGCGTTGCCGTTGACGGAGTTCAAGCGGGAGAATTTCTGGTATCTGCTGTCCGTATGTGTCAAGTGCGGTCCGCATCCACATCCGCAGCATTTTCGCTGTGAGTTTCGCTGTCAGTGGATATTTGGGAACAATCCGTTTTGTGTGAATCAAATTGTCCTCCTCGAACAGTTCAAACTCATAATCAGTCGCTTGGATTTCATTGTAACGCCGCGAGAACTTGCCACTAACAACAACTTCGGTATCAACGGGGAGTAGCGACTTCATAATACCGATACGTCTTCCGAAATTAACTAACAACGCAACGCCGGTCCCATCATAAATTGAGATTTTGCCGATGCGTTTCCCTTTCGCAGTCGGAGATGACGTATGGTTAACGACTTTGCCTTGGATCGTCTCCGGTTCATCATCTTCTGCTCTGCCGACCCTATAAATTTCTACCATTTTGGAGCGGTCGATATAATCGCGGGGATAGTACGCCAGTAATTCACCAACTGTTTCGATGTTGAGTTCTGCCAAAAGCATCGCGGCACGGCGGGGACCAATGCCTTTGAGATACTGAAGCGGTTCAGATAGGAAATCGAGGGAAGCAATATCTGTTGAGATTGGGACATCAGAGATCGGCACAGATGCCGCGGCTTCTTCTGTAGAGGTGCTTTCTGCCTGCTGAGGCGCAACCTCCGTATCTCCGAAGAGGGATAAGTGTTCTGTTTGCCGCGTATAAGTTGTAGGTACTGCTACGGGTTCTCGCTTTATCGGTACGCTTTCTGAACGATTTTCTGTTTCCTCAAAGAGCGGCAACATCTCCGTTTGTGTTTTCTTTTTACCACTGGTACGTTTTGTTGTTGGCTGCTGAGGCTTCTGGGGCGGTTCTACGTTTGTGCCACTTACGTCCGCGAGGCTTCGCTGTCCACTTCCAAGGGCGGTATCAATTCGTTTTGTTGCCTCTTCAAGCGTGCGTTGCCGTTCGGTGGGTGATGCCCCGGCGTAATTTTCAAAGAGACTTGCCAGACCGTTCAGGACCTCTTTTTCAGTTGCCTCCAGTGCGAAGGCATCGCCATTTTTTACCCATAACTGGACGTAGCTCCCCAACCCATTGACGACAACATCGTCTTTGCAGCCCTTTCGGAGTTCTTGTTGAAAGGGACGGCGGATGGTGCTAAGAATATTTGCGAAATTGTTCATACTTTTATCTTTGGATTAAACGCTGTGATCTTGTTGGTGAGTCCTTTAACTAATATACGATGAATCCGCGTAGATTGTAACAAATTAGACGTGAATTCACCGAGAACGTTGAGTTTTATTGGTAAAACAGACTTGACACAACAGTGCAAATTGTCTATAATCCTCTCAAATTAACAGACTCGTAACAGAGGAGCGACGTATGCTATCTCCATACTTGACGGATGTCCAACAAAAGGTGTGGCAGACGGAAGGGTATCTGCTCATCAAGAACGTGCTTTCGCCTGCTGAAATTGAAACGCTTTTGGCGGCTGTGGATTCAGCGATTGAAACGTATGTCCAAGAGACACCCAGTCTACAAGGCAATAATCGGTTTGGAAAAGGTGCTTATACGATTATCCAAGCGATTGAGCGGACAGATGCCTTAGATC